>CAZLLM010000029.1:0-8257 GCA_964560405.1 uncultured Prevotella sp. | reverse complement strand
GGGCCGGCGGGGAAAAAACGCGCCTCCCGTTTCTCTGTATGGGCAAAAAATGCCAATTTTGCGGCGGTTATGTTCTTCCTCGAGCCGATAAGCATACTGGAGATCCTCGTCAAAGGCCTTTTCATAGGGATTATCGCGTCGGCCCCGATGGGGCCCTCAGGCTTGCTTTGCCTGCAGCGCACCCTCGAGAAGGGGAGGCCGGCCGGAATGGTGACGGGCCTTGGCGCGGCGCTCAGCGACATGATATACGCGCTCGCCACGGGCTTCGGGATGTCTTTCGTGATGGACTTCGTGACCAACGCGCACAACCTGTTCGTCCTGCAGCTCGTCGGGAGCGTGATGCTCCTTTTCTTCGGGCTGTACACGCTGCGCAACACGAAGCAGCGGCGCTTCCGCCCCGTGCCCAACAAGAAAGGGACGCAGGTGCATAACTTCGTGACCTCGTTCCTCCTCACGTTCTCCAACCCCCTCATAATATTCCTCTTCATAGCCCTTTTCGCGCGCTTCGCCTTCATCATGCCCGGCCATCCGGTGGCGCAGTTCGCGGGCTACGCGGCGATACTCGCCGGCGCGCTCCTGTGGTGGCTGCTGCTCACGTACACGGCCGACAAGGTGCACACGCGCTTCGAGATGAAAGGGGTGATAATACTCAACCGCGCTGTCGGCACGACAGTCATCCTCGCCGCCATAGCCGGCTTCGTGTTCACGGTGACGGGGCTTTACTCCCCTGCCCTGAAATAAAGCGGAAACCCCATGCCATGCTGACGGCGCGACGACTGAGAGAGGAGAACATAGCCGAATACGTGCTGTACATGTGGCAGACGGAAGACCTGCTGCGGGCTTTCGGCTGCGATGAGGGGCGGATAGGGCGCGAGCTCGCCCCGCGCCTGCGCGCCGGCGGGGGCGCTGACGCGGAGCTGCTGTCATGGTACGACGGGCTGTGCGGCATGATGCGCCGCGAAGGGGTTACGCTCAAAGGGCACTTGCGCGCGAACAGGGACGCGGTGGACGCGCTCGGCGGGCTCTCGGCGCGCCTGCTGCGGTCGGGCCGCTTCCCGCGTTACCGCGCCGCCTTCTCCAAGGCGGCGGTCCACCTTGCCGAAGTCAGGAGGCGCGGCGGGATGGAAGGCCTGTCGGACGTGGAAGCCTGCCTCAACGTGCTCTACGGAATCGCGCTGCTGAAAATGCAGAAAAAAGAGATATCCCCGGCCACCGCGGCCGCGGCGCGCGACATAGCGGCCGCCATAGGCCTCCTCGCCGCCTACTACAAGAAAGACAAGCAGGAGCCGCTGGACTTCTGACGCCGCAGGACGGCGGGGCGGCCCGCCTGCGCAAGCAAACGCAACGCTGCATGGAAACGAAGAAAATACTGGTAACGGGAGCCCGCGGGCAGCTGGGGAGCGAGCTGCGGACGCTGGCGGAGGAGGGGCCGCGCGGGCTGGAATTCATCTTCACCGACATCGGAGAGCTTGACGTGTGCAGCGCCCCCGACGTGGAAAGCTGCGTAAGCCGGAACGGCATCGGTGCCATCGTGAACTGCGCGGCCTATACCGCGGTGGACAAGGCGGAGAGCGACGAAGAGCTCGCCGGAAAGGTGAACGCCGCCGCGCCGGGCGTGCTCGCCCGCGCGATAGGCCGCCGGGGGGGGACTATGATACAGATCTCAACCGACTACGTGTTTGACGGCAAAGCCTGCACCCCGTACACGGAGGACTGCGAGCCTAACCCCGCCTCTGTCTACGGGAGGACGAAGCTGGAAGGCGAGAGGGCGGCGGCCGCCGCCTGCCGCGACACCGTGATAATACGCACGGCGTGGCTCTACTCCTCTTTCGGAAGCAATTTCGTGAAGACGATGCTGCGGCTCGGCCGCGAGCGCGGGGAGATAGGCGTGGTGGCCGACCAAATAGGCACGCCCACTTACGCTCGCGACCTTGCGCGCGCCATACTCTGCATTGCTTCGCGGCCGGCCGCGCCGGGAATATACCATTTCACTGACGAGGGCTCGGCCTCGTGGTACGACTTCGCAACGGCCGTCCTCCGGCTCGCCGGAATCAGCTCGTGCAAAATCCGCCCGCTGCGCACCTGCGACTACCCCGCCGCCGCAAAGCGCCCCCATTACAGCGTGCTCGACAAGACGAAAATCAAGGCGGCTTTCCCCATCGAAATACCCCACTGGACGGAAAGCCTGCGCGAATGCCTGAAACTCATAACAGAAAAGCGGGGACAATAACAGCATGGACGAAATACAGCGCCGCCGGACTTTTGCCATAATATCCCACCCCGACGCGGGCAAAACCACTCTCACCGAGAAGTTCCTGCTGTTCGGCGGGCAGATACAGACGGCCGGAGCCGTGAAGAGCAACAAAATACGCAAGACGGCGACGAGCGACTGGATGGAGATAGAGAAGCAGCGCGGCATCTCCGTCACCACCTCCGTCATGGAATTCGAATACAACGGCTGCAAAGTGAACATCCTCGACACGCCGGGGCATCAGGATTTCGCGGAAGACACTTACAGGACGCTGACCGCCGTAGACAGCGCGATAATCGTGGTAGACTCCTCAAAAGGCGTCGAAGCGCAGACGCGCAAGCTTATGAACGTGTGCCGCATGCGGCACACTCCCGTCATCGTCTTCATAAACAAGATGGACAGGGAGGGGAAAGACCCGTTCAGCCTGCTGGACGAATTAGAGGAGGAGCTGCAGATCGCCGTGCGGCCCCTTTCATGGCCCATCGGGCAGGGGGCGCGCTTCAAAGGCGTTTACAACATATACGGGCGCAGCCTCAACCTTTTCGCTCCCGACAAGCAGAAGATAACGGAAAAGGTGGAAGTGGATATGGGCGGCGCGGATCTCGAAGCGCACGTGGGAGACAAGGACGCCGCAAGGCTGCGGTCGGACATAGAGCTGACAGAGGGCGTCTACCCGGCTTTCAGCCGCAGCGCGTACCTTGCGGGCGACACCGCCCCCGTGTTCTTCGGCTCGGCTCTTAACAACTTCGGCGTAAAGGAGCTGCTGGACTGCTTCACGGAAATAGCCCCGCCGCCGCGGCCTGTGCAAGCGGCGGAAAGGCTCGTGATGCCTGAAGAGCGGAAGTTCGCGGGATTCGTCTTCAAGATAACCGCCAACATCGACCCGAACCACCGCTCCTGCATAGCTTTCTGCAAAGTGTGCAGCGGCAGGTTCGCGAGGAACACCCCGTACCGGCACGTGCGGACAGGAAAGACCGTAAGGTTTTCCTCGCCTGTCCAGTTCATGGCGCAAAGGAAAAGCACCGTCGACGAAGCCTACGCGGGGGACATTGTCGGGCTTCCCGACAACGGAATCTTCAAGATAGGCGACACCATCACCGAAGGAGAGGACTTGCATTTCAAAGGCATCCCGAATTTCTCGCCCGAAATGTTCAAATACATCGGGAATGACGACCCGATGAAGGCCAAGCAATTGGAAAAGGGCATCGAACAGCTTATGGACGAGGGCGTGGCGCAATTGTTCACAAGCGACTTCAACGGGCGGAAAATCGTAGGCACCGTAGGGCAGCTGCAGTTTGAGGTGATACAATACCGCCTGCAAAACGAATACGGCGCGAAATGCAGGTGGGAGCCGCTCCCGCTGTACAAGGCCTGCTGGATAGAGAGCGGCGACAGCGCGGAGCTGGATTCTTTCCGCAAGCGCAAATACCGCTATATGGCCCACGACCGCGAGGGGCGCGAGGTTTTTCTGGCCGACAGCTCCTACGTCCTGCAAATGGCGCAAGAGGATTTCAAGCATATCAAGTTCCATTTCACAAGTGAGTTCTGAAGATTACAGGGACGACATACGCTCTGCCGCAGAGACCTTGAACCGCGGAGGGATAATCCTGTACCCTACCGACACCGTCTGGGGCATAGGCTGCGATGCCACGAATCCTGAAGCCGTGAGGCGCGTCTATGAAATCAAGAGGCGCGAAGACCGCAAGGCTTTGATAACGCTTGTGGATTCGGAGGCGAAAATAGAATTTTATGTGCGCCATGTCCCCGAAATGGCTTGGAACCTGATAGAATTGTCCGACCGCCCTTTGACTTTGATATACGACGGAGCCAGAAACCTCGCCCCCAATCTGCTGGCGGAAGACGGCAGCGTCGCAATCCGCCTGACAAAAGAGCCGTTCAGCCGCACGCTCTGCCGCGCTTTCCGCCGCGCCATCGTATCGACCTCGGCCAATGTCAGCGGCAGCCCCACGCCCGCCGCGTTTCATGAGATTTCGCCGGAGATACTGGCCGCCGCCGACTACGTATGCGTCAGCCGCCGCGACGAGACGGCCCGCCGCAAGGTTTCTTCCATCATAAAGATAGGGGCAGGCGGGTTAATCAAGATAATCCGCGAATGACGATGATAGATGCTTCCGGCAAAGGAGCCGCGGTTCTCGGCCGCCTTATATGCTGGCGGGAGAAATACCTCTCGCAAAGGCAGTTCGTCTTGCTGCTCAGCTTCTTCGTGGGGTTCTTCTCTTCCGTCCTTGCGTTTGTGCTCAAACAGTTCATAGCGTGGATAGCCTCGCTGCTTACAGCGGGCTTTGACGCCACGGAGACTAACTGGCGGCTCCTTGTCTGCCCCGTTGCGGGCGTTTTCCTCACCGCATTATTCACAAAATACATAGTCAGAGACGACATCAGCCACGGTGTCACAAAAATACTGTACGCCATATCCCGCCGTCAAGGGCATATACGCCGCCACAACTGCTGGTCGAGCGTAGTCGCCAGCGGCATAACCATCGGCTTCGGCGGCTCGGTGGGCGCGGAAGCCCCTATCGTGCTTACCGGCTCGGCTATCGGCTCCAACTTGGGAAGCCTGTTCAAAGCAGACCGCAAGACGCTGATGGTCTTGGTAGGCTGCGGGGCTTCGGGAGCGATTGCAGGCATATTCAAAGCCCCTGTCGCCGGCGTGGTGTTCACTCTTGAAGTGCTGATGATAGACCTTACAATGGCTGCGCTGCTGCCGTTGCTCGTGTCAAGCATTACCGCCCTCGTTACGATGTATGTGTTTACCGGCACAGGCGCGGAGTTCAGCTTTACGCTTGACAATGCTTTCGCGGTGGGGCGCATACCCTCGACGATACTGCTTGGCGTGTTCTGCGGACTGGTCTCCCTGTATTTCACGAGGGCGACGAATTTCTGCGAAAACATATTCCGCAAAATACCGGACAAGCACATCTACGCAAGGCTGCTGCCGGCCGGCGCGGCGCTGAGCGTGCTGATTTACGTGTTCCCTCCCCTTTACGGCGAGGGCTACGGGATGATTTCGCTTCTGCTTGAAGGGACGTCAATGCGCGACTGGCAGGCCGCCATGAACAACTCAATGTTTTACGGCGACCAGAATATGCTGCTTGTCTACCTCGCGCTGATAGTCGTGTTCAAAGTATTCGCCTCGTCCGCGACAAACGGCGGCGGAGGCTGCGGAGGCATCTTTGCGCCATGCCTGTTCCTCGGATGCATAAGCGGATTCATTTTCTCGCGCTTCTGGAACATCCACCAGATAGGCGTGTACATTCCCGAAAAAAACTGTGCGCTTTTAGGCATGGCCGGAGTGATGAGCGGAGTGATGCACGCGCCCCTCACAAGCATATTCCTTATTGCGGAGCTTACCGGCGGATACAGCTTGTTATTGCAGCTGATGATTGTGTCGCTCGCGTCATACCTCACGATAATCGCTTTCGAGCCTAACAGCGTGTACACCACGCGCCTCGCAAGGAAAGGCCAGCTCCTCACGCATCACAAGGACAACGCCGTGCTCACCCTCATGAGCATCGATTCCGTTATCGAACGCCACGACACCAAGCTGTCGCCCGACATGACGCTCGGCGAAATGGTGCTGCTCTTCTCAAGAGAAAAAGCTAATGTCTTTCCCGTAACCGACGGCGCAGGACATCTGTTGGGAATTGTGGAACTTCAGAACATAAGGAAAGTGGTGTTCCGGCAGGAGCTTTACGGCGTGTTCACAGCCAGGCAGCTCATGAAGAAGCCGCCCGCGTGCCTGACTATTGACGACCCTATGCAGCTGGTAATGGAAACCATGGAGGCCACAAAGGCCGAGACCCTGCCCGTGACAGGCCGCGATGGGCTGTACATTGGTTTCGTATCGAAAACAAGGCTTTACACAATGTACCGTCAGGTGTTGGTGGATTATTCAGAAGAGTGAGAAGCCACGGAGAACTGGAACTGAACCTTACTGTTATGGACAAAAAAGACTTGCGCATTGTTTTCATGGGGACGCCAAGCTTCGCGGTAGCCTCACTGCGCTGCCTTGTCGAAAGAAAGTACAATGTTGTCGGGGTTGTGACAGCCTCTGACAAACCCGTAGGACGGCATCGCAGCACAGCGGTCGCCCCGGAGGTCAAGAACTACGCCCTTAGCGTGGGAATCCCTGTATTACAGCCGGAGAACCTGAAGGATCCCTCGTTCCTCGCCACGCTGAGGTCGTGGCAGGCCGGCATTCAAGCGGTTGTAGCGTTCCGTATGCTCCCCGAAGAAGTGTGGGCAATGCCGCCGTTGGGAACGCTTAACGTTCATGCGTCGCTGCTGCCGCAATACCGCGGCGCGGCGCCCATAAACTGGGCTGTAATTAACGGGGAGAGCGAAAGCGGGGTGACAACCTTTTTCCTGCGCAGCGGCATGGACACCGGCGATGTGGCATTGCAGAAGCGAATACCCGTGTACGAGGACGACACTGCCGGCGACCTGCACGACAGGCTCATGGAAGAGGGCGCACGCCTGCTTGCCGACACCATCGACAGCGTTATGGACGGCAGCCTGAAACCTGTCCCGCAGTCGCAACTGCAATGCGGCGGCGGACTGCGCGGCGCGCCGAAGATTCACACCGAAACCTGCCGCATAGACTTCGCAAGAAGCCTTGGCGAAGTGTACAACTTCATACGCGGGCTTGCGCCAAGCCCCGCCGCATGGACTGAAGTATCGGACGGCCTGCACACCTATACGCTCAAAATCTTCCGCGCCGCGAAACGCCCTGCGGAGCACGGTCTTCCGCCCGGCATCATATTGCCCGGATCCGGCGGAACGCTATCGGTAACAGTCGGGGGCGGATACATCGACATCCTCGAAATGCAGCTTTCAGGCAGGAGACGCATGACGGCAGGCGAATTCCTGAGGGGCTTCCGCAACGCCGGAAACCTCAGGATAACTGACGCCTGCCAAACCGCACATCCTGCCTCAAACCTTCCGGCGCGGCATTCCGGCGTTTCCCCCGACGGGGAATTGCGCCTGACATAACCGCGGGCCTCTGACATATTCTGACAATAAGCCCGACACAATTCTATGCGGCAGCCTTTCCATGCAAGCCGCGAATACAGCGTTTATCCGGACACACAGGCCGTTTGCGGCAGGGGAACCGCCTCCGTTTCGCAGCCCGGCAGATCAAAAAAAGAGGAGAATCTTTGCGTTTTCACCATAAATGATGTACGTTTGCAAAGTCGAATCAGAAATCATACGCCTATCGCACACTTGTACTCCTTTGTAACTAAACAAAAGACATAATGGGAAATACGTGCAAGTTGACCGACGAACAGTTGGTCAATATGTATGCAAAAGGAGACAACTCGGCGTTCGACATCCTGCTGTCGCGATATCAGCAAAAAATCTATTCGTACATCCTTTTTTTCGTTCACAACGAAGACACGGCCAATGACCTTTTTCAAGAGACCTTTGTAAAGGCGATCGTCACCATCCAACAAGGGAAGTATGTGGAGAACGGGAAGTTCTCGGCGTGGCTTACACGCGTTGCGCACAACCTGATAATCGACAAATACCGCCAAGACAGGAACGCGGCCCTCATATCCGGCGACAACTGCGAGTACGATATCTTCAACAGCGCCGCCCTCTCGGACGTGACGGTTGAAATGAAAATGGCAAAGGAACAGTCATTGTCCGATGTGGAACGCCTTATGGAAGAACTGCCCGCCCCGCAGAGGCAGGTGGTGTATATGCGCTTTTACCAGAACCTAAGTTTCAAAGAAATAGCAGAGGAGACGGGCGTAAGCATAAACACCGCTCTCGGAAGAATGCGATACGGCCTGTTGAACCTGAGGCGGATGATAAAGGAACGGAAAATAGTCCTCACAGCATATTGAAACGGAACCGCGCCTTGTAAGGCTTGCAATTGAGAGACACCACTCATTTTCAGTATCGCAACCGGACGGCGCGCGAAGTGGGCGGCATATCCCGGATTTGCAAAGAGGCTCACGGACGGGGACGGCGCGGCGGGCG
>CAZLLM010000028.1:0-8309 GCA_964560405.1 uncultured Prevotella sp. | reverse complement strand
CCGCGTTTCGCTATCTTTGCCCGCGGAAGAAAAACACACGCACAATGCAAGACAGAATCCTTTCCATCACCGGCCGCCCCGGGCTCTACAGGTTCCTGAAGCAAGGGCGCGGGATGCTGATAGTGGAGGCGGTGGACGCGACGCGGCGCAGGATGTCGGTGGGCGAGCGCGAGAAAGTGGCGGCTCTCGGCGACATCTCTATCTACACCGAAGACGGCGGCAAGCCCCTCACGGAAGTCTTCGAGGCGGTGAAGAGCAAGGAGGAGGGCCGCCCGGTGGGTTTCAACCCCAAGAAAATCCCGTCTGAGGAACTGCGCGGCTATTTCGCCTCCGTGCTGCCGGGCTACGACCGCGCCCGTGTGCACGACAATGACATGCGCAAGATTTTCTCCTGGTACAACATCCTTGTGGAAAACGGTGTCACCGACTTCGCCGGCAAGCGGGAAGACCAGCCCGCCGCGCCTGAGGACGGCGGCGCGGGACAGTGACGGGACGCTCCGCAGCGGACGCGCGGGCCCGGCGCGCGCCGCGGGGGAGTCACCGCAAACGCCCGCGTATCTTAGCCAGATACGCCGAGAACGCCGCCTCGTCCCTGCGGCTTATTATGCCTGCCAGCTCTTCCAGCTCCGCCCTCATCTTCTTCACCTGACCCGGCGTGCGCGGGCTGAACAGCACCTCGCGCAGGAGCGTTTCGTCCTCCCCCAGCACCCCTCGGGCTATCGCCATGTGCCGCTTGAACGTCGTCCCCGGCGCGTCCTGACGCCTCATGACGGCGGCGAAGACGAATGTGGAGACGAAAGGGACGCCCAGCGAGCAGGCCGCCATCTCGTCGTGCTCCTCAAACGTGTATTCGCGCACGCGCAGCCCGAGGCGCGAGTAGAGACCGCGGAAGAAGCCGCGCCCCGGACTGTCGCCCTCGCTTATTATCACCGCGCTCTCCGAGCCCAGATTCCCGAGGTTGGCGAATGTGGGGCCGAACATCGGGTGCGTGGAGACGTAGGGGAAGCCGCAGCCGGCGTAGAACTCTTTCAGCCCCGTCTTCACCGAAGCTATGTCGCTCAGGATGCAGCCCGCGGGCAGGTGCGGCATGACCTGCGCGAAAGCGTCAAGGGTGGACTTGAGTGTGACGGCGTTTATCACCAGCCGGGGGGCGAAGCCGTCCGCCTCGTCAAGCGACGTGAAGCGCCGCGTGTTGTACATGAAGCGCAGGCGCCGGGGGTCGGCGTCGTACACCGCCGTCTCGTGGTCGAAACTGAGCAAGTCCGCGAAAAACGCGCCCATCTTGCCTGCGCCGAGGATGAGCGTCTTCATGCCTTTCCCGGCTCTTGCGGCCGCCCTTTCCCGCCGTGCGGCTTCGTGCTGTTTATAAGGCCGAGCTGCTGCCGTACGCTCTCGGCGTGTATCCTCTCGAAGACGGATTTCACGAACTCCGCGTCCAGCCCGCACATCGCCCCCTGCGCGCCGCGCTTGCTCAAAATCTCGTCATACCGCCCTGCCTGCACCACGGCCATGTTGTGCTCGCGCTTGTATTCGGCGATTTCGCGGCTTATGCGCATTCTTTTGGCGATGATGCCGAGAAGCGCGTCGTCGCACTCGTCAATCTGCGAGCGCAGCGCCTTGATGCTTTCGGTGGAGCAGGTTCGGTCGCGTATGACAAGGCGGTCGAGTATAAGGTCGAGCGCTTCGGGCGTTACCTGCTGCGCGGCATCGCTCCATGCCTGGTCGGGAGAGCAGTGGCTTTCGATTATCAGCCCGTCGAAGCCGAGGTCCATCGCCTGCTGGCACAGGGGCGCGACAAGCTCCCTGCGGCCGCCGATGTGGCTCGGGTCGCAGATAATCGGAAGCTCCGGGACGCGGCGGCGCAGTTCGATGGGGATGTGCCACATCGGGAGGTTGCGGTAAAGTTTCTTGTCGTAAGTGGAAAAGCCGCGGTGAACCGCGCCTATCCGCTTTATCCCTGCTCCGTTTATCCGCTCCAACGCGCCTATCCACAGCTCTATGTCGGGGTTGACGGGATTCTTCACCAGCACGGAAACGTCCGCGCCTTTCAGCGCGTCGGCAATTTCCTGCACGGCGAAAGGATTGGCCGAAGTCCGCGCCCCTATCCACAGAATGTCTGCGCCGGCAGCGAGAACCGCCTCCACGTGCTTCGCGTTGGCCGCCTCTGTAGCGACAAGCATGCCCAGCTCCTTTTTGACGCGCCGCAGCCACGGCAGCCCTTTCTCGCCCACGCCTTCGAAGCCTCCAGGCTTGGTGCGCGGCTTCCAAACGCCGGCGCGGAAGATTCTTATCCCTTTTTCGCGGAGGCGGCTCGCAGTGCTGAACACCTGCTCCTCCGTTTCCGCGCTGCACGGGCCGGCTATCACCAAAGGCCGTCCGCTTCCCGCGCCTGTCAGTCCCAGTGCATTCAGATCCAGTTTCATGTTCGCGTATTCTGTCATTCGTTTTAATTATATCATGGCGGCATTCCAAAACATACCGCCTGCGCTTCAAGCCGTGTCAGGCACAGGCGGTTCCATCCCCTTTATCCTTTCGAGCGCCTCCGACATCCTTTCATTCCCGCAGCACAAGGAAACCCTTATGTACCGTTCTCCGTTTGAGCCGAAGATAGATCCGGGCGTGACGAACACCCGCGCTTCGCGCAGCACACGCTCTGTCAGGGCTTCCGCGCAAGGGTATCTGCCGGGTATGCGTCCCCACAGGAACATCCCTGCCTGTCGCTTGTCGAAAGCGCAGCCTAATGCCTCCATTATCCGCTCCGCCGCCTTCCGCCTGCGCGAATAAACGCCGAAGTTCGCCTCTTCGTGCCACTCCGCGCTGTTGCCGTAAGCCTTCGCCGCGGCGAACTGCACAGCGCGGAACGTTCCCGAATCGATGTTGCTCTTCACTTTCAGAATCCAACTGATAAACTCCGCGCCGCCTGCCGCCAGACCTACGCGCCATCCGGGCATATTGTGGCTTTTGCTCATCGAGTTAAGTTCGATGCAGCAGCTTTTCGCGCCCGGAACTTGCAGAATGCTTGCCGGATGCCTGTTGAGGATCAAGCTGTAAGGGTTGTCGTTCACCACGACTATCCCGTGCCGCCGCGCGAAAGCCGCGAGCCGTCTGTAAGTGGACATTCTCGCGCCTGCGCCCGTCGGCATGTGGGGGTAGTTGCACCAAAGCAGCTTCACCCCGTTGAGATCCGCGTTCTCCAGCTCTTCAAAATCGGGCTGCCAGCCGTTTTCCGGGCGCAGGTTGTAATAAACCGGCTCGACTCCGAGAAGCCTGCTCAGCGAAACGTATGTCGGGTAGCCGGGGTTAGGGACAAGGGCTTTGTCGCCCGGATCGGCTAAGGCCAGCGTGATATGCAGAATCCCCTCTTTCGAGCCTATGAGCGGCTGTATCTCGCTTTCGGGGTCGAGATCCACACCGAACCAGCGGCGGTACCAGCCCGCCATGGCTTCCCGCAGTTCGGGTATCCCCCGCGTCGGCTGGTAGCCGTGCATATCAGGGAACTTCGCCGCACGACACAGCTCTTCTACCGTTTCCGGCGAAGGCGGCATATCGGGGCTGCCTATCGCAAGGCTTATTATGTCTTTACCCTCTGCGTTGAGGCGGTCTATTTCCTTTGCCTTGCGGCTGAAATAATACTCGCTCACCGACGCGAGCCTGCCGGACGGACGGAAGCCGTTATTGTCCTGACACATATTCTCCGAGTATACGCAATTCGCTAATCAGCGGCTTTATCGCTTCGAGGCACTGCTGGAAGCGCGTCGGGTCGCCGTACATCACGTCAATATAGAACAAGTATTCCCATTCCCTTCCGATTATAGGAAGCGACTGTATCTTCGTGAGGTTGATTTTGTAGAACGAAAAGATTGAAAGAGCCTGCGAAAGGCTTCCCTCCTCGTGCGGGAGCGCGAATACGAGGCTGCTTTTATTGCACAGCCTTGCGTCGCGTACTGAACCGGCGAGCCGCGGGTCGGCGAGAACGAGGAACCGCGTGAAGTTGTGCTTGTTGTCTTCGATGCCTTCCTCAAGTATTTTCATTCCGTAGAGAGAAGCGGCGTACTTGGAGCATATCGCCGCGTGTCCGCGCAGCTGTTTCCGGCTTATCTGTTCGGCCGCGCCGGCCGTGTCGTCGGTCTCGATCATCCGCATTCCGGGATGCCGCTTCAGAAAGGCGTAGCACTGCGCCAGCGCTACGGGATGCGACTCCACTTCCGCGATGTCGTCCCAGTCGTCGTCGGGCAGGCAGATAAGGCTGTGGCTTATGCGGAGCTTGTGCTCGCCCACAATGGTCAGGCCGCTTTCGCGCAGCAATTCGTAGTTATGGAGAATGCTGCCGGCTATTGTGTTTTCTATCGCCACTAATGCGAGCAGCGAGCCGTCGCGCTTCATCTCGCCGAAAAGAGCCTCGAAAGTGTCGCAGCACACCAGCTCTATGTCCTCGCCCTTGAAATAGCAGCGCGCCGCTATGTCGTGGTAAGACCCTTTCACGCCTTGTATCGCTATTCTCTTCATTCTTCCCGTTTTTTATTGCCGAAAAAATCCCGCTCTTTCGAAGCGGGACTGCCGTGTATGTCTTGTTTTTCAGTTTCTAGTCGTATGCACGCGCTTCCGCTCCGCCTCACCCGGCAAAGTGAAAATAAAAGCAGAAGCCGAAAGCCGTGCGTGTTTTGCCCATTCCTCGTGTCTGGTATTGATTTCCGCAGTAAAAATACGCAATTATTCCTTTTCGCCAAACAACGCGGGGCTTTTTTCCGTCAGGTCCGCCCGTTCCGCCGCCGCACACCCGCACCGGCATGCCGCGAAAGCCGTCCCCGCGAGGCGCGCTCCGGGCTATTCCGCCCGGTAAAGCCAGATGCCGCGCCTGTCGCCTTGCAGCGACGGCAGGATGTAATACGGGTAAAGGTTGCAGTCCCACGGCGATTCGCCGCTTGGCGAGCGCGAAGTGTACATTTTGGCTATAAGCATGCCCGTATGCAGCACGTCTTTGTCGTACAACGTGCCCACGGGGTCGGTCATGCGGAAAAAGGAAACGGGGTCGTTGCCGCAGTAAGCGTACAGGAAAGGCCCGAATTGCAGGGCGAAGCGCGGCTTGCCGCCTGCGGCTTCCGTTATGCGGCGCACGGGCGTCTCCGCCACAAGGCGCACCACATCATCGCCCGCCCATTCCCTGTCTATCACGATGTAGCCGTCGACGGCACGCTCGAGCGACAAACGGCCATTGACGAAAATCTGGTAAAACTCGCGCTTGCTGTTGTATTTGTACCTGTCCCCCGGCATTACCTCGCCTCGCAGCCATCCGGGAAGGCGCAGGTGCAGGCGCATGCGGCCGCCGCTCCCTCCGTTGAGCTTCATTGCGATGAAGACATCGGCTTTCCACGGCCAGCTCGTGTTCTGCATCAGAACCATGTCCAAGGAGTCGCCCTTTATGTGCGCGGTGTTGCGGTAAAAAAGGTTCACGTACACGTCCGCTCCCGACACGGCGTATGTCGTCCCCATCGCGTCCAGCACCGTCTGCGCCGCGCCGCGCCGCACATCGGCGGCTTCCGCCGAGTCAAGCCCCGCAAGCACCCCGTTGTAGAGGGCGCGTTCCATCACATCGGCGTATTCGTGCTTCGGCTCGGCGAGGAACAGGCGCGCCGCCGTATAGAAATTCTCCCGCGCCGTAACGCCGTCCGAAGCCCCCCAGAGGGTGAGGCTTTCCGCCGCGTCTTTCAGCCACCGCTCCCCGTAAGAGACGAGCCCGCCGCGCTCCTCGTCCGTAATGCCCACAGGCGTGGCGCGCATTGTAGTGTCATCGCCCATATAATCATTAAGAAGCCGCGAGAAGAACACGTCCTCCAGCATAACGTCCTCGGCAGGCACGTAAGCGGCGGAGCCGTTCCAGCCGCCGCCCGCCGCTGCCGCGGCATACGCGGAGGGAAGCAGCAAGGCGGGGAATAAAACCTTAATCACACTCATTTCAGCGACTTTCTCAGTTCTTTTATTTTCGTGCGGCAGGCGTCGGGCGTAGTGCGCGAGTCGCATATTTTCGACAGGGCCTTGCGCGTTGTGCGCAGGTCGAGGCTCCGCCGGGAGAGGAAGCCCAGCACGCGCCCGCTGTCCAGCTTGAAAAGCTCGGCGCACGCCCACGCCACGCCCGTCATGGCGTAAAAGCCGGAAGTGTCGGCGCGCGAAAGGGCTTCGAGCTGTTCGCCGAGGCGTTCCCGGCTTTTCAGGCGCGAAAGAGTCAGCACCGCGCCGAAGCGCACCTCAAACTCGCGGCGCGAACGCAGCAGCTCCGCGGCGAAGCCCCACGCCATGCCGTAGTCGCACGGCCTGAAATGTAACGCGGCGACGGCGCAGTCGCACAAAGCCCAGTCGCTCACTAAGGGGAGGTAGCCTTTCAGCAGCGCGAGCCGCCGTCCTGTGTCCATGTCAGCGCAGCCTATTATAAAGGCCCGCAGCAGCACTTCCTCAAACGTTCCGTCCGACAGGGCGCTCTCGCCGCACAGGGCCTCGCGCCAGCCGTCCTCGCGCGCAAGCTCCCTGCCTATGGCGCGGAGGCGCGGGACGGGGACTCCCAGCACGGGCAGCCGCGCGCCTATGCCGAGCGACTTCGAGAACGCCGCGCTCCCCGCGTCGGCCGCCTCTTCCAGCAGGCGGCGTATCCGCTCCGCCGTCAGCCGCCCTCCCGCGCTTCCGCCGGCCGCTTCCATTCCGCCGGCATTCGTCCCGTCTCGCCGCATCACCATTCTATGTCCACCTGCGCCGAGTACAGGCGGCGCGGGTCGCCGTAAAGGGCGCAGCTGTTCACCATCGAGCCGAGATTCTCCTCCGCCATGCCATGGTAGGCCACTTTCCCGTTGAGCACCACCGTCACCGGGCGGGAGAGGTCGGCCAGCGCGCGGTTCAGGAAGATGGTGACACCGCCGTGCTCCGCTGGCGCGACGCTTCTCCTGAACTTCATGTCAATCCCCCAGACGCTGTCCTTCTCAACCGTCTCGTAGGTTACGGTGTCGACATTGAGCAGTATGGTGTCGCCCTCGATTCTTTCCTCGTAGTACGTGCGCCCGCCCTCCGCGCTGTGCGAGGGCTTGCTTACGTACAGGTTCCAGAACCCCCTGCGGTAGCATCCGTCCATCGGGAAGTTCTCCCAGCTCACGTACTTGGGGAAAGGGTTGCGCTTGCAGGCCGCGAGCCACGGGGTCATTCCGGAGTAGTCTATGGAGTGTCCTGCTCCCGGCACAATCTCCACGCGGTGCTTGTAGAGGCTGTCGGAGCCCGCCGACAATTCGCCGAAAGCCTGCGCGGCGTATCCTGTGAGTGTGTTGCGGTAGAAGCCCGTGTCGTTCTCCCCCGTCTGCAGCGAGAAGGCGGTGTTGGCGCAGTTCACGGGGGGCGCGTTCTTCAGCGGCTCGCCTCCCGCGACCGCCCCTCCGCCCGCGAGGTAGTCGGCGAAGAATGCCGTAAGCCTTTGCGTGCCGTAAGCCCCTTCGGATATTCCGGTGAAGTATATCCTGTCGGGGTCGTAGTCTCCCGATGCCATGGCCAGGCGGAAGAGCTTTCTCCACGCATATATCTTGGCCCGCTGCCACCAGCGGTAATACCCGCCCTCGTTGGGTATCTGGGGGATGAAATACGCCGACGGCGCGTCGTCGAAGCCCCTCGCCAGCCGCAGCCCCGCCGCGTATTCCCTGTCTTTCGGGCCGGAGCCGTGCAGGTATATGAAGAGCGGGTAGCCCGCGAGGGGGCGGCCGCCCTTGCTGAACAGCGTGAAGTTCATCACGGCGTTGTTCTCCAGCTCAGGCGGGAGCTTCCACCTGCCTTCCGCCGTCACGGAATCCTTGTCCGCGCGGGGCAGCGCGAAAGCCTCCGCCTTGGCGACGGCCTCGCGCCACACGCCCCATATCCTCGCCCGCAGGCGCTGCACGTCCTGCCGCGACAGCTTCTTGTCCGAAACGAAAGCCTTCGGCCCGTCCGTTATGTACGAGACGAAGAAGTCCTCTATTGCGCCTCCCGAAGCGGCGCCTGCGCCCGCCAGCGAGAAGGCGGCGGCCAGCAGCGGAGCTTTGATGTCCATAGCTTGAATGCCCTCCTGTCATTGTTTTATGATGCAAATTTAAGGACGATGCGCATTCGGCGTATCACGGAGGCCGGAATAATCGCCGCGGGGCGCGGTCGGAGCGCGCTGCGGACGGTTTCGGAGCGGCTTTCGTAACCCGCTGATAATCAAATGCTATAATATTATGCCAATTGTCTTATAATCTCATGTCAACTCTCATATAAGAGTGTTTTGATTCTCTTATAAGAGTGTAAAAATTGTCTTATAAGACTCT
>CAZLLM010000027.1:0-8448 GCA_964560405.1 uncultured Prevotella sp. | reverse complement strand
GCTTCGGCCAGGGCCTGCATTGAGGGGAACACAAGGCTCGCGCCTTCGCGGGAAAGCAATTGCGGGTCGAGCGGCCCGGTGTTCACCGCTACGGTGAGTATCCCCGCCGCGACCGCGGCGCGCACTCCTAACGGCGCGTTCTCTACGGCGAGAGCCTCGTCAGCCCTCACTCCGCACTTTTCCAGCCCTTTCAAATAAGGGTCGGGCGCGGGCTTGCCGCGCTCGGTGTCGTTGCCCGACACTACGTGTTCTTTCCTGAAAAACCCGCCGTAGCCGTTGCCGAGGCGTGAGAGGAGCGACTCCTGCCCGCTGCCCGTAACCACACCGATCACCACTCCCTGCGCCTTGAGCTTGGAGAGGAGGAGCGCCGCGCCGGGCATCCGCCGCACTTCGGGGAAGGCGTTGAACGCCGCGCACTTGCGGGCGTATATGCCGGCCTTCTCTTCTTCCGTGGCGTTCCTGCCCCAGTATTTGTTGGCGAAGATGTCGATTGTGGAGCCTCCTGTGCGGCCTTCGTGCAGGAACGGCTCGTCAGGCTCTATCGGCAGCCCGCGCTCGCGGCACGCCTGCACCCACGCTCTTGCGTGGTAGGGCATGGAATCGAACAGCACGCCGTCCATGTCGAGCAGCACGGCCTTCGGCTTGCCTGCCCCGAAGCCGCGCGCCGTTCCTCCGACTGGCTCTGTGCCGCGCATTGCCTACTCTGCCGTTCTCGCCCGGATGGCTTCGCTTTCCTTCTCGTATCCGGGCTTGTTGAGCAAAGCGAACATGTTTTTCTTGTAAGCCTCGACACCGGGCTGGTTGAAGGCGTTCACGCCG
The DNA here is from genome assembly GCA_964560405.1 of uncultured Prevotella sp. Classification (GTDB taxonomy): domain Bacteria; phylum Bacteroidota; class Bacteroidia; order Bacteroidales; family Bacteroidaceae; genus UBA6398. The sequence continues at coordinate 7,629 of CAZLLM010000027.1, read as the reverse complement.
AGGATGTTCCCGCTTATGCCGCATGCGCGCTCGAAGAAGTATATCAGCTGGCCTATGTAACGCTCGGCGAGGCGGGGCGCCGCGATGCGGATGTTCGGGACGCCGCCGTCCGTGTGGGCCAGCCGCGTGCCCAGCTCGGCCATCTTGTTCACTTCGTCCACGCGGCGGCCTGCGAGGAAGTTGAGCCCGTCGAGGTTTTCCTCGTCGTGCGGGAAGAGCACCTTGCGGCCGGCCTCCTCGACGCTGAGTACGGTTTCGAATATCGAGCGCTCTCCCTCTTGTATCCATTGCCCCATGGAATGCAAGTCGGTCGTGAAGTCAACGGAGGCGGGGAAAATCCCTTTGCCGTCCTTGCCTTCGCTTTCCCCGTAGAGCTGTTTCCACCATTCCGCCATATAGTGCAGCTTCGGCTGGAAGTCGGCGAGGATCTCTATCTTCTTGCCTTCCGAATAAAGCGCGTTGCGCACGGCGGCGTACTGTTCGCACAGGTTCTCCTCGAAAGGGACGGAGCTGCCTGCGGCCTCTTCCATTTCGCGCGCGCCCTCGATAAGCTCGTCCACGCTGAAGCCGGCGCAGGCTATGGGGAGGAGGCCTACGGGCGTCAAAACCGAGAAGCGGCCGCCGACGTTGTCGGGTATCACGAAAGAGGCGTATCCCTCCTTGTCGGCCACTGCCCGCGCCGCGCCTTGCCTCGCGTCTGTTATCGCCACAATCACGCGGCGCGCCTCGTCCTTTCCCCGCTGGCTTTCGCACTGTCTTTTCAGCAGGCGGAACGCGAGCGCGGTTTCAGTGGTCGTACCCGATTTCGAGATGTTGATAATCCCGAACTTGCGGCCTTTGAGATAATCGGAAAGCTCCGCGAGGTAATCTTCGCTTATGCTGTTGCCTGCGAAAAGCACTGTGGGGCCGCCGCTCCGCAGCTGTTGCAGCGGGCTGGAAAGCGCTTCGATGACGGCCCTGGCACCGAGATAGCTTCCGCCTATCCCCGCCACGACAACGGTGTCGCATTCATCCCGCAGCACGGCGGCGCATTCCTTTACAGCTTCCAGGCTTCCTGCGGTTACCGAAGACGGCAGGCGCAGCCACCCGAGGAAACCGTTGCCGGGACAGGTTCCGGCTTCGAGCGCCTTTTGCGCTTCCTTGGCTTTCTTCCGCATTCTGTCAAACACTTCCTCCGTTACGAAAGGCTTCGCATTCGTGATGTCCAAACTTATTCTTTTCATGATGCTTGAATTTGTGATTTTCCTTATTCTCAGCGCAACGAATCTATGAGCAGCCCTATTTCAAGCGAGGGCGGGATGCGCTCGTAGAGTATGTCGTAAACGGCATACAGGATAGGCATATTCACGCGGAAATGTCTGTTTATCTCGTAAAGGCATTTCGTCCCGTAATAGCCCTCTGCCACCATATCCATTTCTATCTGCGCGTTTTTCACGCTGTAACCTTTTCCCAGCATCGCGCCGAACTCGCGGTTGCGGCTGAAATTGGAATAGCTCGTTACGAGCAAGTCGCCGAGATAGGCCGCAGCGTCCACGCAGCGCTCCACAGGATATACGGCGCGCAGAAAGCGGCTCATCTCGATAGCGGCGTTTGACGTAAGCACCGCCTGGAAATTGTCGCCGTATTTCAGCCCGCGGCAGATACCGGCGGCTATGGCGTAAACGTTTTTCAGGACGGCCGCGTATTCTATCCCTACAACGTCGCCGTTCACCGAAGTCTTTATGTAGCTGTTGGAAAGCGCGTCGGCGAGAGCCTTGCCTTTTTTGCGGTCAAGGCAGCCGATTGTAAGATAAGTCAGGCGGTTCAACGCGACTTCCTCCGCGTGGCTGGGGCCGCTGATTACGGCGAGATTGTCATCGGGGACATTGTAGACTTGCCTGAAATATTCCGTCACCACAAGCTCTTCATCGGGTATTATTCCCTTCACTGCGGAAACGAGGAACTTGCCGCTGAGTTTTACACGCAGTTTCCGGAGCGTTTGTTTCAGGTAGGGCGAGGGGATAACGAATATTAAGGTGTCGCTTTTGCCCGCGGTCTCGTTTATGTCGCAGCTGAACGTGATTTTGTCAGTATCAAACTTGACGCTGCTCAGGTACGAGGGGTTGTTTTTCTGCCGCAGGAATTCGTCTATGCTCTCTTGGCGGCGGATGTACCAGTTCAGGCGGTTTCCCTTTTCGAGAATCACCTTGGCTAACGCCGTCGCCCAGCTGCCGCCGCCTATTATGGCTATTCTTCCGCATTCTGACATACCATCCGCTGCTTTGGAGACGTTAAATGCCCTTGCCGCGTTTTTCCGCGTCGCGATGTGTCTTCACACATTTAGCTTCCCTATCCACACCGCCACTTCGTCCACGCCCGGCTTGGCTATGGCGAGCTTGTATTTCCTGATTACATCCCCGATTTGCATTTGAAGTTTTTGCGGGTTTGCGTCTTTCATGTCGCTCACTGCGTTGTATCCCGCCTTTTGCAGCACGGGGACGAGCTCCGCTCTTATCCCGATTGCCGTATATTTGGCGTCCGGGTCGCGCTGCGGCTTTTTCTCTGGCCTCATCTGCGGGAAGAACAGCACTTCCTGAATCGAAGACTGCCCCGTCAGCAGCATTGCGAGCCTGTCCATGCCTATTCCTATTCCCGAAAGGGGCGGCATGCCGTATTGCAGCGAGCGCAGGAAATCCCAGTCTATGAACATCGCCTCGTCGTCGCCTTTCTCGCCAAGCCGCAGCTGCTCCTTGAAGCGTTCCTCCTGATCTTCCGGGTCGTTCAGCTCGCTGTAAGCGTTAGCAAGCTCCTTCCCGTTCACCATCAGCTCAAAGCGCTCCGTCAAGGCCGGATTGTCGCGGTGGCGCTTTGTGAGCGGACTCATTTCTATAGGGTAGTCCGTCACAAAAGCAGGCTGTATGAAAGTCTTCTCGCAGAACTCTCCGAATATCTCGTCAATCATCTTGCCTTTGCCGTAGGTCTCGTCCACGCTGTCGAGCTTCAGTTCGCGGCATACCGCCCTTATTTCGTCCTCGTCCTTTCCCGTGAGGTCGTACCCTGTGTTTTCCTTGATTGCGCCGAGCATCGTAACGCGGCGGTACGGAGCCTTGAAGTCTATCTCCCTCCCGTCGACCGTCACCTTTGTCGTGCCGTTCACATCAAGGGCTATATGCTCAAGCAACTCCTCCGTATAGCGCATCATCCACTTGTAGTCTTTGTACGAAACGTAAAGTTCCATGCACGTGAACTCCGGATTGTGGTTTCTGTCCATCCCCTCATTGCGGAAGTTCCTGGAGAACTCGTACACCCCCTCGAAGCCGCCCACTATAAGGCGTTTCAAGTAAAGCTCGCAGGCGATGCGGAGATACAAGTCCTTGTCAAGCGCATTGTGATGCGTTACAAAAGGGCGCGCGCTCGCCCCGCCGGGTATGGGCTGCAACACCGGGGTTTCCACTTCCGTATAGCCGTCGGCGTCGAACCGCGCCCGCATGCTGCGGAATATCCGCGCACGTTTCAGGAACGTTTCTTTTACGCCAGAGTTCACCGCAAGGTCAACGTAACGCTGGCGGTAGCGTGACTCCGGGTCTTCAAAACGGTCGTATTCCACGCCGTCCTTCATCTTCACTACGGGCAGAGGTTTCAGGCTTTTGGAAAGAAGCCGCAGCTCTTCGGCACGCACGGAAACCTCTCCTGTCTGCGTACGGAACACCGTGCCGCGCACTCCCACGAAGTCGCCTATGTCAAGCAGGCGTTTGAACACCACGTTGTAAAAGTCTTTGTCCCCGCCCGGACAAATGCCGTCGCGGGTTACATACACTTGTATCCTGCCTTTTGAGTCTTGAAGCTCAAAGAAACTCGCCTTGCCCATTACGCGGCGGCTCATGAGACGCCCCGCCATACAGACGCTGCGTGCGGGGGCGTTGTCGTCAAAATTCTCCTTAACCTCGGCGGAAAAGGCATCCGTCGGATATTCAGCCGCAGGATAGGGGTCGATGCCCATCCTGCGCAGCTCAGTCAGACTTTCGCGGCGCCGGATTTCCTGCTCGCTCAGCTCCAAGACATTCATGTTCGCACACCAGTGTTTCTGTACGCAAAAATACAATTTCTTTCCGACATCCCGTCCGTACCCCGCTACCGCACCGGAAGCGGGACAGGCGTAATTGCGGAATATGCCAGACTTCATTTTATCTTTGGCCTGATTCACAAAAACATCCAGCGTGATGTTCTCTTCGGCAGACGTGCCTTTACGCGACTCATGCGGAAAGGGTCGGAAACCTTTGCCGCGAACGGAGACTTTCGTAACTTTGGCGAGGAGCTTTGGCGCATGACACCGAGGGGAAACCGATACGTATGACGTTAAAAAGGCGGCAGCCGCGCTTGCACCTCTGCAGTCGCGATGGACTTACAAAAACAAACACATATTTGCCATGAAACAAAACGAGCTTATTTCCATTGCCGGAAAATTCGACATCAAAGATTCGGTGTCGGACATTTCGCCTCTCGGCGACGGTCTTATAAACACCACGTACAAGGTAACGACCGCCAGAGAAAAATCCCCCAACTACGTCCTGCAGCTTATCAACAACGCCGTGTTCCCCGACATAGACATGCTGATGAACAACATAACCGCGGTAACGGAACACATACGCAAGAAGCTGTCGGAAAAGGGGCAGGCTGACTTGGAGCGGCATTGCCTGCGGTTCGTGCCGCTTGCGGACGACGCGGACAAATACTACTACTTTGACGGCCACAACTATTGGAGGACTATGGTCTTCATCGAAGGCACGTCGACGAAGGACGAAGTAAGCCCGGAATCTTCCTACACAGTAGGCCTGGCTTTCGGGGACTTTGAATCTATGCTTACTGACATCCCCGTGAAGCTTGGAGAAACCATAAAGAATTTCCACAACATGGAATTCCGGCTGGAGCAATTCCGCGAAGCCGTAAGGGATGACAAAGCCCGCCGCGCTAAAAATGTGAAATACTACATTGACGAAATAGAGAAGCGCGCTGAAGGCATGACGCTCGGCGAAAAGCTTTTCCGCGAGGGGAAAATTGAGAAGCGCATCTGCCACTGCGACACGAAAGTGAGCAATATGCTGTTCGACGCGAAGACGGACGAGGTGCTTTGCGTCATCGATCTGGATACGGTAATGCCGAACTTCGTGTTTTCCGATTTCGGGGACTTCCTGCGCTCGGCGGCCAACACCGGCAAAGAAGACGACAAAGACCTTGGTAACGTAAACTTCAGGACAGAAATCTTTGAAGCCTTTGCGCGAGGCTACTTGAAAAGCGCGGGTTCTTTCCTGACCAAAACCGAAAAGGAGAACCTGCCCTACGCGGCGGAGCTGTTCCCCTATATGCAGACAGTCCGCTTCCTCTCCGACTACCTCAACGGCGACACTTACTACAAGACACAATACCCGGAGCATAACCTTGTACGCACAAAGGCGCAGTTCAAGCTGCTGCAAGAAGCCGAGAAACACTGCGATTACATGAAAGCCGTCATAGCTTCCCTGTCAGCGTAAAAATCCGGGAAGATGTTTCCGCGGAGAGCTGCGCACTCGCATATAAGGCATAGTTCCAGAAAGATACCCCTTAAGACAATATGCCTTATATGTTTCTTCTTGCCATACGCGGAAGCAAGGCCGCAAGAAGCAGGGCAGGCTGCCGACGCAGAAAGATACACGTGGGACGATTTCGCGGATGAATTCACCAGCTGGTACGACACCGGTCAGGACAATTCCGAGGCAACTTGCGAAGAGCTTCTGGAAAACCTCCGAAGTGTTCATGACAATCCTATAAACATAAACGACGCCTCGCGGGACGACCTGCTTCAGCTCCCATTCCTTTCACAGTCGCAAGCCGACTCCATCGTGAGTTACGTAAACAGGCGCGGGTCTGTGCTTTCTCTTGGAGAACTTATGTTCGTGAGCAATATAGATTATCAGAAAAGGAAGTTCCTCTCAATTTTCCTGTACTGTACGGCGGGGAAATCAGGCAGACAAACCGTACACGACCTGCTCACACGCGGGAGACACGAAACGGCCGTCAACACATCCACACCATTTTACACTGCCGACGGCTACAAAGCCGGAAGAGAAGCACCGAATTCGAGCAAATACCTCGGCGACAAAAACCGCCTTGCCCTGAGATACCAGTACAAGTACAACGACGAACTGATGTTCGGCGCGTCCGCCGAGAAAGACCCCGGCGAACCTTTCGCCTGTAGAGGGAACTTTCTCGCCGATTCTTACTCCGCGTACATTTACCGCAGGCAGAAGAACGGCCGTTACGCCTACGCCATAGGGGATTACAGAATCCGTTTCGCCGAGGGGCTGGTCGTAGGCAACAATTATGTCTACGGGGGCAAAAGTGCCTTGTTAGACTCATACAACAACAGGCGCGTTATTTCCGCCCACACCTCGAACTCCGAGAACGACTTCTTCCGCGGGGCGGCAGGTCTCATGCGTTTCGGAAAGGTCACCGCCGCCGCTTTCGTTTCGTACAACAAGACTGACGCAATTCTGAACGACGACGGCGATGTCACGTCTTTTTCCGGCAGCGGATACCACAGAACCATCGCGGAACAAGAGCGGCGCAACAACACAGGGAACCTCACCGCAGGCACCGACCTCTCGTTAGGCGCCGCCAAATGGAGCGCGGGAGTATCCGCGGCTTTCTCGCGATACAGCAGGAACATCGCGCCGCGTGAGGCGGAATACAACAAGTTCGCGATGAGAGGCAGGAACTTCCACGCTTTCAGCGCGCACTACTCCTTCAGCGGAGGAAGGCTTTCCTGCCGCGGCGAGGCCGCCGTATCGGAAGAAAACGCGATGGCTGTGATCAACACAGTAAAATGGGAGTTCCTGCCGTACTTCACCCTAACAAGCATCCAGCGAAGCTACTCCAAGAAATACGCCGAGCCCTTTTCCGATTCTTTCGCCTCCGGCAAAACGTCCAACGAGCGGGGGATACTCACAGGCCTGTCCGCCGAGGTGAGCAACAGTCTCATATTGCGCGGATACGTTGACTTCTTCCGCTTTCCGTGGGCGACATATTCATACCGCGCCCCCGCAAACGGCATCGACTACATGCTCGAAGCCTACCTGCACAACTACGAGGGCGGCTACATCTCCGCCGAATTCAGAGGTGCGCGCCGCGAATGCGACAAAGGGCACGGCGCGGCCGACACCGTGCCGTCCGTGAAAAACCTCCTCAAGATTTCCGGAAAAACCACATTGGGCGGCTTCACGCTGCATTCCACCCTGTCAGGCACTTCCGTAACCAGGCACGGAAGCACGTCGCGAGGCTGGATGGCCGCCCAAAGAGTCTCTTACCGGCGCAAGGGATTCAAAATCATCGGAAGCGTTTCGTATTTCGACACCGACGACTACGCCTCGCGCCTCTATGCCTTCGAAAACAACGTAATGTACGTCTACAGCCTCTTCACAGCCTTGTACGGGAACGGCATCAGGTTCTCGGCGCTGTGCGACCTCAAAATCGGCCGCCGCTTCCAGATTGCCTGCAAGTACGCAGGTGTGAAATACTTCGACCGCAGCGCAACGGGGAGCGGCCCGCAGAAAGTGAACTCATCTTATCTGGGCAGCATAACATGCATGGCGCGCATTGCCTTCTGAAAAAGGCGGA
>CAZLLM010000026.1:0-8462 GCA_964560405.1 uncultured Prevotella sp. | reverse complement strand
GTGCATGCTTCAAAAAATTTGCGAGATACTGTCCCTCAACAGTATCTCGCAAAATGGACTTTTTAAGGGGCGACTAATTATGATAAATGCGCGTCCGCAGGAAAACGCCGCTCGCCGCCTTATCCTGCTCCCTCACTGCCTTATACCATTCCCCATGCCCGCTGAAAAACCGCCTCCGGGAACCCTCGAAAAGCGGATTTTGCAATTTGCTGATAATCAATGGTTATAATAAAATGCCAATTGTCTTATAACCATTGATTATCAGTAAGTTACGGAAACCGTTTTCCGACGGTCTGAGAGTGCGGTTTTCAGCGGTTCGGATGCCGTTTTCGCGGGCTGCGGAAAGTATTTTGCGGCGGCGTGAATAGCAGGACAGGGGAGCGAGGATGCGGGATAAGGCGGCGGGGGCGGCTTTTCAGCGTGTACAGGCGGATTCCTTTGCGGGGCGCACTTCGCCTTGCGGACGCGGGAGTACGGAAAGGTTTCGCGGCGGCAGGCGGGAAATGTGGCGGCCGCGGCGGCTGTTTTGAGGCTGCAGAGACAGTTCAGCGGCGGCGCGGAGAAATCCGCCCTCAAGCCGCCGCGGAAAACGGGAAGCACACACGGGAAACGGCAGGAACGCGGGCGGCCTTAGCGGAAGCTGATTGTTCCGGGCTGTTCCGGCGCGGCGGGCGCTTCGGCGGCGGTTTCGGCGGAGCCGCCTGACTTTTCGCGTATTTTCTGCAGCGTCGCGCTGCTTCTGTCGCAGGTCGGCGACTGCTCGACCATGGATACAATGATGTCGTTGTCTATGTCGGCGTCGGTGAAGCGGTAGACGTGATGCCGCTTCGGGCTTTTCGCCGGCGTGCCGGTGGGGTAGAATTGGTCGCGGCGCCGCCTCTTGCGCCCCTCTTCGGGGGATTCCTCCATATACGGGACGCTGTCGAGCCCGAAACCTGTGGCGAGGATGGTGACTTTCACTTTCTTGTCGAAAGCAGGGTCGAAAGTTATGCCCCATTTTGTTTCAAGTTTGCTTCCGAACTTGATCATGAAGTCGTGTATGTCGTTCATTTCCTCCATGGTGAGGGTGTCCTCGTTTTTGTCGGAGCAATAGATGCCGAGAAGCACTTTCTTTGCGTTGAATATGTCGTTGTTGTTCAGCAGAGGGGAGTTGAGCGCGTCGTCTATCGCTTTGCTGACTCGGTTGTCGCCAGTTCCTTCGCCGGTGCTCATTACCGCCACTCCGCCGTCGCGCAACACGGTGCACACATCGTTGAAGTCAAGGTTCACTTTGCCGTGCGACGTTATTATCTCGGCTATGCTCCTTGCGGCGACGGTAAGCGTCTCGTCGGCGCAGCTGAAAGCATGGAGGAGTGTGAATTTGGGGTATATTTCGCGTAGCCTTTCGTTGTTCACCACCAGAAGCGCGTCAACGTTCTTCGAAATCGCCTCCACGCCGTCGAGAGCCCTGTCAATCTTCTCGTTTCCTTCGAACAGGAACGGGATGGTAACGATCCCTACTGTCAAGATGCCTCTCTGCTTCGCCTCGCGCGCTATCACGGGGGCTGCGCCTGTCCCTGTGCCGCCTCCCATTCCTGCGGTGATGAAAACCATCTTCGTGCCGTCGGAAAACATCTCGCCGATTTGCTCGAGGCTGTCTTCGGCTGCCTGCCGCGCCTTTTCAGGGTTGTTGCCCGCTCCGAGCCCTTCGCTGCCGAGCTGCACTTTTATCTGCACGGGCGAGTCGGTCAGAGCCTGGTTGTCGGTGTTGCATATGACGAATGAAACGTCGTGTATGCCGGTCTGGTACATATGATTGACGGCGTTGCCGCCTCCGCCGCCTACGCCGATAACCTTGATGATGTGCGGGTTTCCGGTAGGGAATACGAAATCAATCGCTTTGTCGTTGTTTGGCATATCCTTGTGTGTTTTTAATTGTTTTCTTTGCTGCCTGCGCTCCGCTACTTTGTGCGGGGAGAGCCTTCCTTTCGCGAGGCTCCGCCGCAATCATGTCCGGCACAAACCGGGATATTGCGCTGACGGCCTGAAATATGTTGCGGCGTAATCCGAAACGCGCCGTTCCTCGCAGAAGCCTTACGCGCCCGCCTCGCCCCGCAAGCCTTACGGTGAATGGGCGGGCGGCTGCGGGGCGTTGTCACTCATCGTCAGGACTGACGAGGTTGGTGGCCAGCTGCGCCAATTTCCGCCACGCCCGGATAAACGGGTTGTTCCTTTTCCATTCTTCGCGCCTTCTCTGTCTTTCGGCTTTGATGCGCTCTCGCTCCGCCCTTTCTTCGGCCTCCCTTTTCCTCGCGGCTTCAGGGTCTTCCTTGACAGGGGGCTGCGGCTGGCTTCCCGCAGCGCCGTCCTTTGACTGCCCGGCCGACGTGGCATCGTCTTTTCCGGCGGTTTCGCCGTCGGGAAACAGGCCGGGGGCGTTTTCCCCGATGTCCGCGCTCGCGCAGTTCTCCCTGCCGGAGGCGAGCAGGCCGAGCACGGCGTTTCTCGTTCCGTCCTTTGCCTTTGCGTCGGCTATCCTTGTGCTGACGGCGAAGTTGACGCTTTTGGCAAACTTTATCTTCTCAATATTAGTATAGACAGCGAAAGCCTTCTCAATGTCCGGCATATTCGCGCCGCCGCCGGTAAGCACGGCGCCGGCGATAAGCGTGTTTTTCACTTTGGAGGCTGTTATTTGGTCGGATACATTCACCAGGATTTCCTCCATGCGGGCTTCCGCTATTTCGCAAAGCTTCTTGCGCGATACCGTCCGGCTGTCTTTCAGCGTGTAGTTCTCGTCTTCGGCGCTGTCGGACGGATCCGTATAGGCCGTGGCATACTTCAGTTTCAGGCTCTCGGCTTCGGCTTCTTCTATCGAAAGGACAGCAGCAATGTCTTTTGTCACGTTGCCGCTGCCGAGCGGTATCACGGCGAGATGGCGCAGGATGTTTTTATGGTATACGGCGACTGTCGTCGTGTCTTTGCCGAAGTCTACGAGGGCGCAGCCGGGCCGTTTGTCGGAATCGACATTCAGCACAGCGTCCGCGAGGATTACGGGTGTCGCAAACGCGCCAGCCACCTCTATGCCGGCCTGTTCGAGGCACGACATTATGTTGTTGTAGAAAGAACGCCTCACCACTATGTTAAGGAAACGCCCCTCAATGCCGTTTGCCAGCACTCCTACCGGAGACATGCTGGACTGCGCACCCAGCCTGTATTCGAGGGTGACGACATCAAGCAGGAAATATTCGGGCAGGCACTGCGAGCGGTTTTCCTCACATATTGAATCGACGAGCTCCTGCGATACCCGGTTTTCCACCTCGAACTGCCGGCGGACGGCGTTGCGCACGGAGTGCATGCCTTGTCCGCCGAAGCATACGTAGGCACGCGCTATCTTCCTGCCCGCCGCGCTCTGCAGGTGAGCCTTGATTGATTTGAGGCACAGCACAGTCTTGTCAATGTTGTAGACCGCCCCCTTGCGAATGAACGAGGCGGAATCCTCGTACGCTATCGCAAGGACTTGTATGCTGCCGTCCTGCAAACGCCGGCCTACTATGCCGGTTACTTTCGACGAACCTATCTCTATTGCTGCTACGAAAGCATCGTTTTGTGTAGCCATTGTCTTCTGTTGTTATTGTTTCTTGCAGACTATCTGATTGTCATATTCTATGTTTATCCAAGAGTACTTGTTCCAGCCTATCTTGTTTAGAGCCTTCTCGTAGAAAATCTTGAGCCGCCGCAGCTTCTGCGGTATGCCGAACGGCTCGCCTATATAGACTACGTGGTTGCCCACACGAGGTATCATTTCCATATTCCCCGCGCTGTCCACATGAATCTGTTCCACCTGCCTGTTCCAAAAAACGTTGTCCCTTAGAAATACGCCCAGCGGCACCAGATGTTTCCGCGCATATTCTACGGAAATGCTCCCCGTGGCTACGGCCAAGTCAGCGGTGTAGTGCATGCGCGGCATTATCTTTCCGTGCGCGTCGATAAAATAATCTCCGCTTGTGCCGCTTATCACCCTCATGACCGGAAGCCTCTGCCTGACCTTTATCACGACGTGCCCGCCCGCCGTCTTGTAGCACAGAGCGTCGCTCACGAAAGGGTTCCCCGTCAGGACTTTTCCTATCCGGACGCAGTCGATGCGCTTCATCTCGCGGCCTAAGGGGTACGCTTCCGCCGCGACGAGGATGCTGCGTATCTCTTCGGGGGTTATGAACACGGCTTTCGCGCTGTCCTCCACCATTACGTTCACTGCGCTGCACGTTTCAGGCTTTTGCACGCCGTTGAACTTTGTCATGGCAAAAACCAGATAGACGGCAAACACGATGAGAAGCGATATCTTGAGCAGGACTTTCATTTCCAGTTTGCTTAGCTGCGCGGCACGAGTATTTTTTCAATTTCCGGAACAAGCGTGTCCACGTCGCCCGCGCCGAGCACCAGCAGCACCTCGATGTCGGTGGCGCGGATTATGCCGGGCACCTCTTCCTTGCGCGCCAGCTTCTTTTTCATGCCAGGACGGAGCTCATCGAAAATCAAGCGGCTTGTAACCCCCGGAATGAAACGCTCGCGGGCCGGGTAGATTTCCGTAAGTATCACCTCGTCAAGCAGGGAAAGGCTGTCGGCGAACTCCTTGTAAAAATCGCGGGTGCGGGAGTACAGGTGCGGCTGGAATACTGCCGTAATCTTCCTTCCTTTGAAAACTTGCCTTATTGAGCTGACGCACTGACGGATTTCCTTAGGATGATGCGCATAGTCGCTGATGAGGGCCAGCTTTTCGGTCTTTATCTTGAAGTCCAGCCTTCGCTCCACGCCGGAGAAAGTCCTCACGCCTTCGCGTATGTCTTCCGGCGAAACGCCTGCAATCTGCGCCAGCGCCATTGCGGCTATGCTGTTTTCGATATTCACGTAGAACGGAACGCCCAGGTCGATGTTGGCGATGCTTCCCAGCGAGGAAACGAAATCAAACATGATGCGCCCGTTCCCCACCCTTATGTTCTCGGCGTGAAAGTTGCCCTTGTCAATGCCGTAGTCGAAAAGCCGCACCCCGTCCTTTAGCTGCGGCGTGAAGTCAAGGTCTGTGTGGACTACGAGCGCGCCTTCTTTCCTGATTAGCGAGGTGTACTTCTCGTAGCCCTCTATGTACGCCTGGTGAGTGCCGTAAATGTCAAGATGGTCCGCGTCCACAGCGGTAACCACAGAGGCGTAAGGCGTGAGCCAGTGGAAAGAGCGGTCATACTCGTCCGCCTCTATCACTACATACGGGCTTGACGAGCTGAGCAGGTAGTTCGTGCCGTAGTTCTTGGAAATCCCGCCGAGGAAAGCGTTGCAGCCCACATGGCTCTGGTGGATGATGTGCGCTGCCATAGTGGAGGTCGTTGTCTTCCCGTGTGTCCCGGCCACGCACAGGCCGCGGTACGCCCTCGTAAGCGCGCCGAGCACCTGTGCCCTTTTTTCTACGTCGAAAGCCATATTGTTGAAATATCCCAGCACCCTGTTGTCAGGCGGGATTGCCGGGGTGTAGACCACGAGAGTATTGCGGACGTTCTTGAACGTCGCGGGTATCTCGTCGGGGATGTCATCGTACATTATGTGCGCCCCCTCCGCTTTCAACCTTTCGATAAGCGCCGACGGCGTATGGTCATACCCGCCGACGGGGATTCCGCGGGAAAGGAAGAAACGCGCTATCGCGCTCATTCCGATGCCGCCTATGCCGATGAAGTACACGGCCTTTATGTCATTTAAGTCCATATCCTGTTTTCCTTAGAATTTGTTTCCGTAAGTCTCCGCCAGGCCTATCACCTCCCGCGCTATCGTTTCTGCCGCGTCAGGGTGCGCCATTTCCGATATGCTCCTCCCGAGCCGCGAGAGCGACGCGCTGTCGGCCGCGGCGTTCAGCGCGCAAGGAATCAGCGTCCGCGCCGCCTCCGCGTCCTTTACGTACAGCGCCGCGCCGCGGCTCGCCAGAGCCAGCGCGTTTTTAGTCTGGTGGTCTTCCGCCACGTTCGGGGAGGGAACGAGTATGGCGGCCTTGCCGAGCAGAGCCATTTCGGAGATGCTCCCCGCTCCGGCGCGCGACACCACGAGGTCGGCGGCTTTGTAGGCCGCCGCCATATCGGCGATGAAGTCGCGCACCGCGAGGTTGGCGGGCTTCCCGCGCTGTTCAAGCTCCGTATTTATTGAAAGGCTGTAATACCCGCCCGTCTGCCAGATGAACTGGACATCGCTCTGCCTTATAAGCGTCAGGCTGCCAAGCACGGCCTCGTTCATCGCCTTCGCGCCGAGACTCCCGCCCATCACCAGCACAGTCCTCCTTGCGGGGTCGAGCCCGAAAGACAGGACAGCCTCCTCGCGCGACATCCCCGCCTCCGAAAGGCCGCGCCTTACGGGGTTGCCCGTGAGCATGATTTTCTCTTTGGGGAAGAAGCGCTCCATCCCCTCGTAAGCCACGCATATCCGTGCGGCCTTTTTCGCCAGCAGCCTGTTCGCCACGCCCGCGTAAGAGTTCTGCTCCTGCAGAAGCGTCGGTATCCCCATGGATTGCGCCACGTTCAGGGCGGGACCGCTCGCATAGCCGCCCACGCCAACCGCCGCCACAGGCTTGAACTCGTCGAATATCCGCCTCGCCAGACGGCGGCTTTCGAGAATCTTGAACACCACAACGGCATTGCGGAGCATGTTCCTCCTGTCGAAGCCGCGGATGGGAAGCCCCCGTATCTCGTACCCCGCGGCCGGGACGCGCTGCATTTCCATCCGCCCCTCGGCTCCGACGAAAAGGATTTCAGCCTCCGGGCGCGCGGCGCGGATGGCGTCGGCAATAGATATGCCCGGGAAGATGTGCCCCCCAGTCCCTCCGCCGCTGATTATTATTCTGAGTATCCTGCCCATGCCTATGCGCCCCGCGAAAGCGGATTGAGCGCCTGCCATACCCCGCCGTCCCGTTTTACGGAGTTAGCGTCCAACACATTGCGGAGCCGTGCGTGATGACATGACGCAATATGCAAAATTAGCAATTAAGAACGGAAAACCAACGGGAAAGGGGAAAATTAAGCGCCGCCGCGGCGACATTGCCCCATGACCTGCAAACCGCGCCGGCGCATCGCGGCGCCCGCCGCCCCCGCATCCTTTTCCAGCCGCCTCGCCGCCATATTCCGCCCTCGGAACCCGCTGAAACCATCGCTCGTCCCGCCTTATTCTGCATCCTTACAGCCTTATCCCGCATCCTCGCACCCTTACTCTGCTGCCCTCATCCGCTCCGTTTCCCTATTGCCGCCGCGAAACCGTTCCACACTCCCGCACCCGCAAGGCGAAGCCCGCCCCGCAGTCCGCCCCCGCTGCCTATCAGCAAAGCAAGCGCGCCCTTAGCGAGATGGGGAACTTTAGAAACGGGAAGTCCTCGCCTTGCTCCGCCGCCCTCGCCGCTTTATCCCGCCACCCTCGCATACCTTTCCCACTGTCCTTGCACCCTTTCCCCGCCGCTGCTACCGCTTCATTTCCCGCCCGCTCAATTTTCCGCCTGACCCCGCAAAACCGTTCTGTACTCCCGCACCCACAAGGCGAAGTGCCCCTGCAAACCGCCCGCACTGCCAGCCGGCATCCGCCTGTACCCGCTGAAAAGCCGCTCTCGCATCCTCATTCTGCGCTATCGCCGCTTTAACCCGCCGTCACTCATCCTTATTTCGCCGCTCTTGCACCCTTTCCCCGCCGCCCGCGCCCGCTCCGTCTGCCACCTCCGCGCTTTTCGCTCCCGTCCGCCTCCCCTGAATTTCCCGCCAATATCCGCTTAACTTCCTGCTCACCCCCGCAAAAACATTCAGTTCTCTCGCACCCGCCCTGCCTCCCGCCCGCGTGCCTTTCATCCCCTCCTGCAACCGTTCCATTTTTCACCTGCGACCGCTCCGTTTTTCGCACGTGCCGTTACGCTTTACGTCCGCGCCCGCTTTATTTTCTTCCCGCCACCGCAAAACCAATACTTTCTCCCGCACCCGTGAAGCAAAACGTGCCCGCAAACCGCCTGCGCCGCCCATCAGCAAGGCTGGCGCGCCCCTCAGCGAGACAGGGGAAAGCCTTAGAAAACGGGAAGCCCTGCCTTATCCTGCATCCTCACATACTTCTCCTGTCGCCGCTCCGCCTTGTCCCGCGTCCTCGCACCCTTTTCCTTCCGCCGCTACCGTTCCGTTTCCCGCCCGCCTGTCTTTCGTCCCCTCCTGCAACCGTTCTGTTTTTCGCACATGCCGTTACACTTTACGTCCGCGTCCGCTTTATTTTCCTCCCGCCCCCACAAAGCCAGCCCGTTCTCCCGCACCCGCAAGGCGAAGCCCGCCTCGCAAACCGTCCCCGCATCCTTATTCTGTCATCCTCGCATCCATATCCTGCCCCCGAAACCCGCTGAAACCATTGCCCGCACCCTTAATCCTGCGCACTCGCCGCATTAACCCTCCCGCCGAATATAATCACAATGTGTGCCTTGCCTCAAAACAGATCCG
>CAZLLM010000025.1:0-8510 GCA_964560405.1 uncultured Prevotella sp. | reverse complement strand
TGAGATTATAAGACAATTGGCATTTTCTTATAACCTTTGATTATCAATGAGTTGCAAAGCCCGCTTTCCGAGTCCTTGCGGCGGCGGTTTCTGCGGGTTTCAGCGGCGGGACAAGGCGGCGAGAGCGGTTTCCTGCGGGTCGCAGGGGTGGTTTGCAGGGATGTGCGGGCGGTTTGCAGGGCGCGTTTTCTCGCGGGTGCGAGAGAAAGAATTGGTTATGCGGCGGCAGGCGGAAAATTGAGCGGGCGAGATAGAGAACAGAATAATCGCGGGCGGGAAACGAAGCGGACGAGGGCGGGCGGGGAAAGGGTGTGAGGATGCAGGACAAGGCGAGGTGAACGATGGTTTCAGCGGTTTTCGGGGGCGGAATAAGTATGCGAGAGCGGCAGGATAAGGCAGCAGGTGGCGGTTTGTGGACGCGCTTTGTCTCGCGGGTGCGGGAGTACGGACTGGTTTCGCGGCGGCGGGCGGGAAACGGAGTGTGCGAGAGCGGCGGGATAAGGATAGGATGCGAGGACGGCGGGATAAGGCGGTTTTTCCCGTTTCTATGGTTCTTTCTCGCGTTTTCAATGGATGCGCTGTGGTCTGTAAAGGCAATGCAGCCAGTCTTCAAGGGCAATGCGGGCGGGTTGCGAGGCGGCACGGGCGGCGGTTCCGGCAGGTTCGGATGGTTTCGGCGGGTCGCGGAAGCGGTTATTCAGCGCGCTGCGTAGGTTTTCCCTGCGGACTGCGGAGGCCGTTTTGAGGCGGCAGGCGGAAAATCACGCCGGGGCGGGGGCGGTGTGCGGCGAAATGGATACCTTTGCAGGCGCTAAAGGAGAAGTTTTTATGAACCGGAAGGAACTCATCACCGCCATACGGAAGCGCAGGTCGTTCCTCTGCGTCGGCCTCGACACGGATCCGGACAGAATCCCGCCATGCCTACGGGGGCGCGAGGACGCTGTGTTCGAATTCAACAGAGCCGTCATCGACGCCACCGCGCCTTTCTGCGTGGCTTACAAGCCTAACGCGGCGTTTTACGAGCGCCTTGGCGCGGCGGGGGCGGACGCGCTGCAAAAGACTGCAGCCTATCTGAAAAACCGCTGCCCTGAGCATCTGCTCATAATCGATGCCAAGCGCGGCGACATAGGGAACACGGCGAGAATGTACGCGGAGGCGTTTTTCAAAGGGCTGGGTGCCGACGCTGTTACCGTATCGCCGTACATGGGGCGCGACAGCGTCGCTCCGTTCCTGGAATACGAGGGCAAGTGGGCGGTCATTCTCGCGCTGACGAGCAACAAAGGCAGCGAGGACTTCCAGACAATCGAAGACAGGGAGGGCGAGAGGCTGTTTGAGAGGGTGATAAGGAAAAGCGCCTCCTGGGGCACGGCCGGGAACATAATGTTCGTCGTGGGGGCCACCCGAGGCGCGCTTATCGGCGCAGTGCGCAAGGCCGCCCCAGAGCATTTTTTGCTCGTGCCGGGCGTGGGGGCGCAGGGAGGTTCGCTTGAAGAAGTGTGCCGCTACGGGATGACTTCCGACTGCGGGCTTCTGGTGAATTCGTCGCGTGGCATCATCTACGCCGGCGCGGGCGGCGATTTCGCGGAGGCCGCTGGGGAGGCGGCGGAAGCCTTGCAGAGGCGGATGTCGCAGGCTCTCGCCGATTTCGCCGTCTGACGCACGCTTAGGTTTTCAAATCTCTGCCGCCTGACAATGAAGTACATAATCGACCCTGTTCACGGTTTCCTGACAATTCCCGACGGGATTATCGCCGCGATAGTGAGGCATCCGGCTTTCCAGCGCCTTACCCGCATAAGGCAGTTAGGGGCGGAGGGCATGGTCTACCCCGGAGCGCAGCACACGCGCTTCCAGCACTCGCTGGGGGCATACCACCTCACGCGCCTCGCCGCCGCCGCGCTCGAAAGCAAGGGCGTTGAAATCACGCGGGAGGAGCGCGACGGCCTGTACGCCGCAATCCTGCTCCACGACACGGGGCACGGCCCTTTCTCGCACGCTCTCGAGGACGCTGTAACGCGTGGCGCGAGCCATGAATTAATTTCCGAAGCCATAATGTGCAGGATAAACGAGGAGAGCGGGGGAAGGCTGGATTGCGCCATCCGCATTTTCAACGGCTCTTACGAGAGGCATTTCCTCCATGAGCTTGTGTCAAGCCAGTTAGACATGGACAGGCTTGACTACCTGTGCCGCGACAGCTTTTTCACAGGCGTGCGCGAGGGCAACGTCGGGGCGGAAAGAATAATACAAATGCTTGACGTGCGCGGCGACAGCATCGTGGTAAGCGAGAAGGGTGTGTATTCTGTAGAGAACTACCTTATGACCCGCCGCATGATGTACTGGCAGGTTTACCGCCACAAGACAGTCGTCGCGGCGGAGATAATGCTTGTGAACATCCTGGAAAGGGCGCGCGAGCTTATGAAAAGCGGCATGCGACTGCCCGTAACGCCGGCTCTGGAATACTTCCTCTCCTGCGGACGCGGCCGTGAATCATTCGCCGCCAGCGGCGAATGCCTCGATATGTTCCTGAAGCTGGACGACAACGACATCATGTCGGCCGTCAAGTCGTGGACGGACAGCGGCGACAGCATTCTTGCGACGCTGAGCGAAGGGTTCGTAAACCGCCGCCTTTTCAAGGTTGAAATCTTCGAGAACGCAGTCCCGGCGGAAAGGGCGGAAAGCGTCAAGGCGGGCATCGCCCGGCAGCTGAGCCTGGGGGAAGACGAGGCTCGCTACTACATCGGGACTAAGACCGTGCAGAAAGATATGTACAGCCTCCAGTCAGACCAGATTAAAATCCTCATGCGCAACGGCGAAATCAAGACAATGCCGCAGGTGTCGGAGATAATCAGAGGCGATGCCGCCACGCCGCCTTTCCAAAAGGCATATCTCGCCTACGCCCGTGTCTGAACCCCGCGTATGCCGGCGTACTCGTGCGAAAGGATTTCCGGCGCACAGGCTTCCGCTTCCGGGCAAAACGCTTTGCGTGCGGGCGTTCCGCCGGCAGGGCATCCTCAGAAATAGCTTGTTCCGTCGAAACAGTGCGTGCACAGGCGGCATTTCGGCAGTCCTATCGCCCGCACAAGGTTCTCAACCGTATTGAACCGCAGGGTAGTAAGCCCCAGGCGCTCGCGTATCACACTGACCATTTTCTTGTATTGGGGCGAATCGGTAGTGGCGTAGGCTTCCAGGTTCTTGTCCGCGTCGTCCTCCAGTTCCTTTATCACGCGGCGCGAAATCAGCTCCAAGTCGCCCTTGGAAGAAGTGAATCCGATGAACGGGCAGCTGTAAACCAGCGGAGGGCATGAGATGCGCACGTGCGCGGCTTTGATGCCGCAGTCGAAAAGCATGCGGACGTTGTCGCGCAGCTGCGTTCCGCGCACAATCGAGTCGTCGCAGAAAATCACCCTGCTGCCGCGCATCACCGCCTCGTTGGGAATGAGCTTCATCTTCGCCACCAGCGCGCGCATCGTCTGGCTGCTCGGCGTGAAGCTGCGCGGCCACGTGGGCGTGTACTTGGATATGGCCCGCATATAAGGCTTCTTCATCCCGGCCGCGTAGCCGCAGGCCATCCCCACGCCCGAATCGGGTATGCCGCACACGCAGTCGGCCTCCGCCCGCTCCGTTCTCCCCATGTTCTCGCCACAGGCGAAGCGCACTTTCTCCACATTCACGCCTTCGTAGCTCGAAGTGGGGAAACCGTAGTACACCCACAGAAAAGAGCATATCTGCATCCTTTCTTCCGGCTTGCGCAGCTGCTCAACCCCGCCGGGATGTATCCGCACGATTTCACCCGGCCCCAGAAAACGTTCCGTCTTGTAGCCGAGGTTTGGAAACGACGACGTTTCGCTCGCCACGGCGTAGCCGCCCTCTTTGCGGCCTATCGCCACCGGCGTGCGCCCCAGCCTGTCGCGCGCAGCCACGATGCCGTCCTCCGTGAGGAGCAGCATCGAGCACGACCCCCTTATGCGGCGGAACACGTTCTCTATCCCGCCGGCAAGGCTGTCCCCCTGCACGATGAGCATAGCCACAACCTCGGTCTGGCTGGTTCTGCCCGACGAAAGTTCGGCGAAATGCTGGCGGTTGGCCAAGGCCTCGCGCACCAGCTCGCCCAGGTTGGCTATACGCGCCACCGTAACGATGGCGAATTTGCCGAGACAGGAATTTATCACAATCGGCTGCGCGTCGGTGTCGCTTATCACGCCTATCCCCGAACTGCCCCTGAACCTTTCAAGCCCGTCCTCGAATTTCGTCCTGAAATACGAATTTTCAAGATTGTGTATTGAGCGTGCGAAGCCCTCTTCCTTGTCGTACGTCGCGATGCCTCCGCGCCTCGTCCCAAGATGCGAATGGTAGTCCGTGCCGTAAAAAACGTCCGTCACGCACGACCCCTCCGACGAAACCGCTCCGAAAAAGCCCCCCATAGGCAATTCTGTTTTTAATAGACTGAAAATACACGCAAAAGTAGCAAAACCCGCTTTCAAGCCAAAATCACGCGCTTTTTTTCAGGCAGCGGCAGGCTTTTTCTTGCCATTGAATTCTCGGAGGGCAGGAGGGACTTGCCGCCGGAATGCGGGGCGTGGCAGTCAAAGGGAATACAGGTCTTTGTGACGGCCGGAAGCGTCATTGCCCGCGAGGCCGCGCTCATTTAGAGGCGGGTCTTGCCGGCGGTCAAGGCCGCATCATTTCCATTCCTTTCCTTATCGCCCGCTCGTTCAAGGGTATAAGACTGTGATGGCGTTCCGGCAACGTCTTCCTTAATGCTGCTATGACGTTTTCCGCCGACACTATCGGACGCAATTTCAGGAAGGAGCCCAGCACAACCATATTGAAAGCTTTCATCATCTTCAGCTCCGCGGCCACGTCCATGGCGTTAATCCGGCGTATGTCTATGTCGGCGCGTACAGGATCGGAGCTGATGCCGAAAGCGTCGTATATAAGCGTTCCGCCGGGCTTTACCTTGCTTTCGAACTTTTCGAGCGACGGTTGGTTGAGCAATATCGCCGTGTCGAACGCGCCGAGTATCGGCGAGGGGATTCTCTCGTCGCTCACTATGACGGTAACATTCGCAGTTCCGCCACGCTGCTCCGGGCCGTAGGCGGGCATCCATGTGACCTCCTTGCCTTCCATAAGCCCCGCATAGGCGAGAATTTTCCCCATAGAGAGGACGCCCTGCCCTCCGAACCCTGAAATTAATATTTCGTCTGTCATTGCTGTACGTCTTTTAAGTCGCCGACAGGATAGTACGGGAACATATTTTCTTCCATCCACTTGTTCGCCGCCGCGGGCGACATCTTCCAGCCGGAGGAACAAGTGGATACGATTTCCACTATGTTAGAGCCTATGCCGTTCACGGAGTTTTCGAAAGCATGGCGTATAGCTCTTTTCGCCCGGCGTATGGCGCTTACGGTTTCGACGCTCTGGCGCGTTACGTAGGCAGTGCCTTCGAGTCGCGTCGCCAGCTCCGTGATATTCAGGGGATAGCCGTGCAGCCTCACGTCGCGTCCGTAAGGGCAGGTGGATGTTTTCATCCCTATCAGAGTGGTCGGAGCCATTTGCCCTCCCGTCATGCCGTAAATTGCGTTGTTGATGAAAATGGCGGTGATTTTCTCGCCACGGTTCAGGGCATGAATGGTTTCGCCTGTCCCTATGCACGCGAGGTCGCCGTCGCCCTGATATGTGAAGACCAGACGGTCAGGCCACAGGCGCTTGCAGGCTGTCGCCACGGCCGGCGCACGCCCGTGTGCCGCTTCCTGCCAGTCGATGTCGATATAACGATACGCGAACACAGCGCATCCGACCGGGCATACGCCAATGGTCTTCTCTGCCATATCCATTTCGCAGATGATTTCGGCGATGAGCTTGTGAACGACTCCGTGAGAGCATCCGGGGCAGTAATGCATGGGAGTGCTGTTCACGAGCGGCGATTTGCCGTAAACAAGGTTTTGCGGCTGTATGATTTCTTCTCTTGTCATAATCTTTTTGTGTTCGTCGGCTGCGGCAATTCCGTCCGCCACCGCGGGATTCAAAGTCCGCCGTCTTCTCCCCGCTTTCCGCGCTCCGGCAGGAAGCGGATAATCATTTCGGCAATTTTCACTGCGATTGTAAACATGGCAAAAACCATATAGCCTGCTGTTTCGTGAACGCCCGGACAGGCGAAGTAGAGCGCGATGATGGCTGCGACTGCCACCATGAAGTACAAGTTCATGATGTTGCGTATCAGAAGCCGCCGCGGGCTTTCTTCTCTTCTGCGCGACCGCCCTGTTTCAGGGCTTCTGTGTCTTTCATTTGCTGGCATATCGCTTGTCGTCGGAAACAGCACGGTAAAGGGCTGCCGGCACATCCGGGATATTCTCGATTGTCTTCCTTGTGCCTTGAATTATTCTGCTTGTATTATTTTTTCTTTCAGAGCCTGGACGATTTCGTCGGGCGACGGGACGATGCCGCCAAGCCGTCCGAAGTGCTTTACCGGGATTCCTTTCCCTGCCGCCAGACGCACGTCGTTTATCATCTGCCCCGCGTTGATTTCCGCCACAAGTATCCCTTTGACGCAGGCTGACAATTTCCCGATTTCCCGGGCGGGGAACGGCCACAGTGTAATGGGGCGGAACAGCCCGAGCCTTATACCCTCGCCACGGGCGATTTCGATTGCTTTCTGTGAAATACGGGCGGCGGAGCCGAAAGCCACTATCACGTAATCCGCGTCGTCGCACTGTATTGTTTCATACCGCACTTCGTTTTTGCGGATTTCATCATATTTTTGTTGTAGGCGGATGTTGCGCTGTTCCATTACGGCAGGGTCGAGTTCAAGCGACGTGAGGATATTGGGCTTCCTGTTCTTCAGCCCATGCCCGTTGGCGGCCCACGGATACTTTTCCGCTATTTCGTCTTCAGTGAGGCGTGGTTTTCGCGGCGGCAAAACAACTTTTTCCATCATCTGCCCGACAACGCCGTCCGACAAAATCATAACCGGGTTGCGGTATTTGAACGCTATCTCAAACGACAAGTCTACAAAGTCGGCCATCTCCTGCACTGACGCCGGCGCGAGGACGGCCACATTGTAGTCGCCGTTGCCGCCGCCGCGCGTGGCCTGGTTATAGTCGCTTTGGCTCGGCTGTATAGTCCCCAGCCCCGGTCCGCCGCGTTGCACATTCACTATAAGCCCGGGTATTTCCGCTCCCGCCATATAGCTTATTCCTTCCTGCATCAAAGCCACGCCGGGACTGGACGAGGATGTGAGTGCCCGTTTCCCCGTCCCCCCTGCCCCGTAAAGCATATTGATGGAAGCGACCTCGCTTTCGGCTTGCAGGACAACCATGCCGGTGGTCTCCCACGGCTTCAGCGCGGCGAGAGTTTCGAGGACTTCCGATTGCGGCGTGATTGGATAGCCGAAAAAGGCATCGGCGCCGCAGCGTATCGCAGCGTGCGCTATGGCTTCGTTGCCTTTAAGCAGCAAAACGTTTGACTCATCCATTTCCAATCCTTTCCTTTTTCCGGTAAACGGTTATACAGCTGTCGGGGCACACTATTGCGCAGGAAGCGCAACCGGTGCATTTCCCCTCGTCCAGTACATTCATGTACGGGTAGCCTCGGCGGTTCACTTTCTTCGGCGCAAGTCCCAGTATTTTCGCCGGACACGCCACGATACAAAGGCCGCAGCCCTTGCACATATCTGTGTCAATGATGATAGCTCCCCTCACTTTTGTCTGGTTTATTGGTTGTATATGTCCTTGTTGTAAAATTCGAGAATGCTGACAAGCATATCTTTCGCTTCGCCCGCGGGACTGTCCGGGTTTATTTCCATCGCCTCAAGGTAGTTGTTTATCGCCATCTGCCAGTTTCCGGCCTTACGGTAGGCGCAGCCAAGAAGATAGTACAGCCTGTCATCGCCCGCATTCCCCTTAATGAGGCTTTCAAGCCGGCTGATTGCAGCGTCCAGACAGTTCCGCTCTATGTCGGTCTTAAGCTCGCTCAAATCATCCGCCACGGAATTCCGATTTTGCTTCGCGGCAAAATTACATCATTAGCAACTCCGATGAGTTGCTGAATCATTTTTAACGGTAAGTTAGATGAAAATTTATAAATATTAGCTTTTTGTTCTTTCCAATAATTTCAAAACCACGTTTTTGGACGAAACGGACAGACCGTTTCAATTGAAACGATTTGTTCCGGGCTTTTTCAACGGCAAACGTTAGTTTTGCACGGCATAAACGTAGTTTGTGCAAATGCTCCCCTTGCGCTCCCTCCCTCAAACATAGATCCGACAACAAGGCGCAGGCGGTTTTCCTGCCGGGACAACGCTGCCTGTATGTCAAGGTTCCCTCGCCAGCTGCCGCGTCCCGCATCCCATACACGGGGTTCTCATCGCAAGTTAGACACCCAATATAAATATGCAAGATATAACCCGTTAGTTGAAATTTAGTGAATATTTACCAGTCATCAAACAGATTGGAGCAAGTAGAAATATTTCAACCGACGGGCGGATTTACGGTTAGTTTGCGTAACTTTGCGCCGCT
>CAZLLM010000024.1:6334-8548 GCA_964560405.1 uncultured Prevotella sp. | reverse complement strand
GGCGCGTCAGCTTATGCGGGCGGCTTTCAGTATGCCTTTCACCGCGAGCAGCGCGGCGCATATCTCGCGGACGTGGCCGGCATCGTGCGCGCTCACTTCTATCTCCCCCTTGAACATGCCGCCCTCGGCGCTCATGTCCACCCGCCTGACATCGAGGCCGAGCCGCTTGGAGACCACTTCGCCTATCGACATAAGCATCCCCTGCGTATCGATGCCTTTCACGTATATCCTAGCGGGGAAGAGGAGCGCGCGGCGGCGCATCCGCCACTCCACCGCCACGATGCGATTGCCGTAGTTGCTTTTCAGCTTCTCCGCCTCGCGGCACTCGCGCTTGTGGATGGTTATCGCGTCGTTGGGGGATATGTACCCCAGGGCGTCGTCGCCCGGCATGGGGCGGCAGCACGGGGCCATCTCGCAGTTCCCGATTGTGTCCTCGTCGAGTATGAACGTCTTCTTCTTGTCGATGTTCCGCACGAACAGCCTCCGCGCCCTGTCCTGCCCGCCGCCTTTCGTCCTGCCGCCCATGAACGGTATCAGCTTCCGCCATACGGACGTTTTCCTCTGCCTGCCAAGCAGGCAGTCGACATCGTCGTGCGAAAGCTGCAGGCTCTGCTCGCCTATCGCGAGCAGCAGGCTTTCGCGCGTGGGCATTTCGTGCAGGCGGCAGAGCCTGTTCACGACGTCGCTGTTCATTTCGATGTCGTGCTCTTTCAGGAACTTGCCGAGTGTTTCCTCGCCTTGCAGGCGGATGTCCCTTCCGGCGCGGCGCAGCAGGGCGCGTATCTTGCTTTGCGCCTTGGCTGTGAAGGCGTATTTGAGCCATTCAGGCTGCACCCGCTGGGCGTCCGAGGTCAGTATCTCGACCTGGTCGCCGCTTTGCAGCCGGTGGCTCAGCGGCACGAGCTTGTGGTTCACTTTCGCGCCGATGCAGTGGCTGCCGAGGAAGGAGTGTATCGAAAAGGCGAAGTCGAGCGC
Organism: uncultured Prevotella sp.; assembly: GCA_964560405.1. GTDB lineage: Bacteria > Bacteroidota > Bacteroidia > Bacteroidales > Bacteroidaceae > UBA6398. The sequence continues at coordinate 7,573 of CAZLLM010000024.1, read as the reverse complement.
CGTCGCCCCGGTGGGCATGGTCTTTATCTCCCCTTTCGGCGTGAATATAAGTATCTCCTTCGCGAAGAGGTTCAGCTTGATGGAATCGAGGAAGTCGAGCGTGTCGGGCTGCGGGTCGTCAAGTATTTCCTTTATGGTGTGTAGCCATTTGCCCAACTCGCCGTCGGCGAAGTCGGCCTCCCCGCCCTTGTACTTCCAGTGCGCTGCGACACCCTGCTCGTCGATGTCGTCCATGCGCCGCGAGCGTATCTGCACTTCCACCCACCGCCCGCGGCTGCTCATGAGCGTGACGTGCAGGGCCTGGTAGCCGTTGGCCTTAGGATGGCTTATCCAGTCGCGCAGGCGGTCCGGCTGCGGCTTGTAGATGTGGCAGAGCATGACGTAAATGTTGAAGCATTCGTTCACCTCCTCTTCGGGCTTCTGCGGCTCGAAGACGATGCGCGCGGCGAGGATGTCGTAAATCTCTTCGAAGGACACGCGCTTGTTCTGCATTTTCCGCCAGATGGAATAGGGGGTCTTCACGCGCGCGGTGATCTGGTACTTGAAACCTTGCCTGTCGAGCTCCTTGCGTATGGGCTCTGTGAACTCCGCGAAGAAGCCGCGCCTCTCGGCCTGCGTCGAGGCGAGCTTCCTCTCTATTTCGCCGTACTCCCGCGGGTGCTCGTACTGGAAGCTGAGGTCTTCCAGCTCGCTCTTTATCGCGTTGAGGCCGAGCCTGTCGGCGAGCGGGGCGTAGATATAGAGTGTCTCGCCCGCCACCTTGTACTGTTTTCCCGGCAGCATGCTGCTGAGAGTGCGCATATTGTGCAGGCGGTCGGCTATTTTTATCAGGATGACGCGGATGTCGTCGCTCATGGTAAGCAGCAGCTTCTTGAACGTTTCCGCCTGCAGCGAGGCGCGGTCGCCGAATATCCCGCCCGATATTTTGGTGAGCCCCTCTACGATGTTTGCCACTTTCGGCCCGAAGAGGTTCGCGATGTCTTCGTTGGTGTAGTCGGTGTCTTCCTCCACGTCGTGCAGCAGGGCGGCGCAGATTGAAGTGGAGCCGAGCCCTATCTCCTCGCACACTATCTGGGCCACGGCGATGGGGTGGAGGATGTATGGCTCTCCCGAAAGCCGCCGCACCCCGCTGTGCGCTTTCCGCGCGAAGTTGAAAGCCTTGGTGATGACATCCGACTTCTTGCGGTGGTTTGAGGCAAGATAGGTGTCAAGCAAGCGGCGGAATGCGTCGTTTATGAG
>CAZLLM010000024.1:2196-6234 GCA_964560405.1 uncultured Prevotella sp. | reverse complement strand
CCGGCGCGGATGCTTGTGCCTTTCAAGCCGTTGAGCCGTCGCAGCTTGGTTACCGTCGTGCCGTATTTCGCGGCGATTTCCGACAAAGTCTGGCCTGACTTTATCGTAATCGTCTGCCCGCCGCGCCGAGAGCGTGCGCTGCGGCGGACGGCCGGACGGGTCTCGTATTTCGTTTCGTCAACATCTACAGTCCGCCGCTTGGCCGTCAGTTCGCTGCTGCGGTAATTGTATATCGTGTCGCCCAATTCCAAGAACTTCATGGTGGCGGAAACGGGGAGGCAGAGCATGCTCTGCTTCACCGCGCCTGGCACAAGGGGTGTCTTGTACTGGGGGTTCAATGCCCGCACAAGTTCCATCTCTACTCCGCACAAGGCGGAAATCTGTTCGAAGTGCACATTCTTGTCCAGCATCAGCGTGTCGCTCGCTTCGGGCAGGCTTGCCCGCATTGGGCAAATGTTATGCTCGCAATAGTAGTTCATTATGTAATTGGCAGCGATGAACGCCGGCACGTAGCCTCTCGTTTCCCTTGGCAGGTAAGGGCAGATGGCCCAGTAGTCCTTCTGCTCTCCGGCGCGGTGTATGGCCTTCGCTATGTTGTTCGGACCGCAGTTGTAGGCGGCTATGACAAGATTCCAGTCGCCGTAGAGGGCGTACAGGTCGCGCAGATACTGCGCCGCGGCATACGTTGATTTCACAGGGTCGCGCCTTTCATCGACAAGGCTGTTCACTTCAAGCCCGTACTGCTTCCCCGTGTTCAGCATGAACTGCCAAAGCCCCACGGCTCCGGCCCTGCTCACCGCGCGGGGGTCTAAGGCGCTCTCTATCACGGGAAGGTATTTCAACTCTAACGGCAGGTTGTAAAGCGCAAGGGCTTCCTCGAAAATCGGCACGTAGAAATTCAACGCTCCGAGCATATAAGACACCGATTTGCGCAATCTGCCGCTGTACTGGTCGATGAATTTCCGCACGACAGCGTTGTAGGGCAGCTCCATCTGCGCGGGTATGCGGGAAAGCCTTTCGATATACACGCTGTCGTCGAAGACGGGATTGACATCCTCGAACTGGCAGCCGGTGTCATTCCTTAAATACACTGCCGCGTTCCACTGCGTCAGCAGCGAATCGATTGCCAGCTGCATTCCTTCGGGAATCTCAATCACCTCGTCCTTCCCCGTATTGTCGTCATGCACTGTAATGTTAGTCTGGGCGAATGCCGCCGTTGCCGCAAAGGCCGTGATTGCAAGTAAAATCGTCTTTTTCATTTTCTTATAGTATCGCTTGGGCGGCGCATCAGAAATTCAGCCCGCAGCCTATCCCTACCGCGTGTGAATTCGAGTTGCCTTGTACGGGTATTACCGCCGGGCCGACGTTGAGGCTCAAATCTTTTGAAATGTCGAAATCCGACAGCTGCGCATCCACGTAAGCGTCAATCACGGAGAGGATGTAAACACCTACAAACGCGAAGACACTGAGGTCGCGCCAGCGGCGGTAGCGGTCTTTCCTGTTTTTGAAAATCGTCTTGAATCTGTCTTCCATGCCGGATATGTCGTAATTCGGCGGAAGCATATCGAGATAGCTTGCAGTGTTGGGGTCGTCGTCCATTATGTCACTGTACGCCTGCGAATAGTCCTTGTACATCTGCTGATTCCACATCAATGCGTAGGTGCATCCCAAAAAACCTCCGTAGAATATTGGAAGTTTCCAGAATTTCCTGTTGTATATCTGCCCCGCTCCGGGAAGTATTAGCGCGAGCCAAAGGGCGCGCTGCGGATCCGGCACGAACTTCGGACGCGACGTTTGTCCTTCCGCATCCCGCATAATCGAGTCCACAACCTGCACCATCTCCGACGTGTCCGCGGCAACGCCGCCGACACCCGTGCTGTCCGGCGCAGCGTACGCCGCGCTGTCATAAACAGTTACGGCACTATCAGAAACAGAAATCACACTTTCGGAAATGTCAGGCATTTCGTTTGGAGCGGCTGCCGCACTGTCTGCAACACCTGCCTTGTTGATGGATAAGGCCGCTTTGCTTATGGAAACGGCAGCCTTGCTTGCGGAAACAGCCGCCGCGCTGTCTGCGTTCGTGCGAGGCGGCATCGTATCGCATGCGGCACAAACGCCGACAGCCTGGGCATCAACCGCCATGCATACGGCGAACGCAGCCGCAAGCACCGCCATTCCCGCTGCTTTCATTATTTCGTATGGTCAAGCTTTGCTATTATACGTTCCATCTCCTCTTGGTTTCGGAACTGTATGGTTATTCTTCCCCGTCCTGCGGGAGTGCAGGTCATTTTCACCCGGGATTCGAAATAATCGGACAGGTGTTTTTGCAGGCTTTCGAACTCCGGGGGGAGGCCGCCGCGTTTGGCGCGGATGCGCCCCTTGGAAACGCTCACGTCTTCGCCGTTGTTAAGGCTGTTTACCATTTCTTCGACCTTGCGCACCGAATAGCCTTCGTGCTGTATCTCCTCGAAAAGGCGAACTTGCATTGCCGGGCTTTGAAGCGCGAGCAGCGCACGGGCGTGCCCTTGGTCGATTTGCTTGTTTTTGAGAGCCATCTGCACCTGTGCGGGAAGTTTCAGCAGTCTGAGGTAGTTAGCCACAGTCGCCCGCTTTTTCCCCACTTTAACACTCAGTTCCTCCTGTTTTAGCCCGTACTGTTCTATCAGGTTCTGATACGCAAGGGCGATTTCAATCGGGTTGAGGTCTTCGCGCTGGATATTTTCCACGAGCGCAATCTGCATCATGTTCTCGTCGTCAGCTGTGCGTATGTATGCCGGCACTGCGGAAAGACCTGCAAGGGCGGCCGCACGCCAGCGCCTCTCGCCAGCTATAATCTGATACGTTCCGTTGCCGACGCTTCTTACCAAAATCGGCTGCACTATCCCTATCTCCCGTATCGAATCCGCCAGTTCCTGCAGTGCCTCGCCGTTGAATTCGCGTCGCGGCTGCGCAGGGTTGGGCTGTATGCGCTCCACCGGCACTTCGCCGATAGAGGAAGTGCCGTCGGCACGGACATCCTCGCCGGATATAAGGGCGTCCAAGCCGCGTCCCAAGGCTGCGTATTTTTTCCTTACTGCCATTGTCCGAATGTTCCCCTGTCTCCTTCCGCATCCTTTCCCGCGCCGTGCCAGACTGTCAGGCAGCCGGATTGTCTCTTCCGGTTATCTCGCGGGCCAGAGCAAGATAGCTCTTCGCTCCCGCTGATGTGGCATCGTACAGAATGGCTGGCACACCGTGCGACGGCGCTTCGCTCAGTTTTACGTTGCGCTGTATCACGGTTTTGAACACCAGCTCCTGAAAGTGCCGCCTCATTTCATCATATATCTGGTTCGCCAGACGTAGGCGCGAGTCGTACATCGTAAGCAGGAAACCCTCTATTTCGAGATGCGGGTTGAGTTTTTTCTTTATAATCCTTATCGTGTTGAGCAGCTTGCTTATTCCTTCGAGCGCGAAGTACTCGCACTGCACGGGTATGATCACGCTGTCGGCCGCGACGAGCGAGTTCACCGTTATCAGCCCCAACGACGGGCTGCAGTCAATGAGGATGTAGTCGTACTCGCCGCGCAGGGGGTCTGTAATCTTTTTCAATGCTTTTTCCCTCTCGTTGAAATTGAGCATCTCTATCTCCGCGCCGACAAGGTCGATGTGCGCGGGCACTATGTCGAGGTTGTCTACATCTGTGGTGTATATCGCTTCGCGTATATTGGCTCCCGAAACTATGCACTCGTAGATTGAGCAGTCCACGCTGCGCATATCCACGCCCATACCCGACGAGGCGTTAGCCTGCGGGTCTGCGTCGATGAGAAGCGTCTTTTTCTCCAGCGTCGCGAGCGAGGCCGCCAAGTTCATGGCAGTCGTGGTCTTGCCCACGCCGCCTTTTTGGTTTGCCAATGCTATTACTCTTCCCATAAAAAGCCAGAATAATTCGGCTTCCGACACGAATAATGCAAAGTTAGTCATTTCCCCAGACTTCTTTTCCAACCCGGCTGATAAATCACGCGGGATGCCGCGCCCTCGTCCTTTCGCGTGCCCCTCCCC
>CAZLLM010000024.1:0-2096 GCA_964560405.1 uncultured Prevotella sp. | reverse complement strand
TAAGTATCTTTGCCCTGCTACAAACGAAACTTCTATTACGATGGAACAGCGCAAGCTGATTTTGATCTCCAACGATGACGGATACTCTGCGCCGGGCATAAGCCGCCTTATCGAGTGGCTCGCGCCGGTCGCCGATTTGTTCGTGATGGCTCCCGACCGCGCCCGCTCGGGTGCCGCAGGCTCGATAACGTCTGACATACCTGTCACGTGCGGTAAGATAAGCGACGCGCCCGGCCTGACGGTATGTAGCTGCACCGGAACGCCCGCCGACTGCGTGAAGCTGGCTGTCGACGAGATTATGCCGCGCCGCCCCGACCTTGTGGTCTGCGGGATAAACCACGGCGACAACGCCGCAATCAACGTGCATTATTCCGGCACGATGGGGGCGGCGCTCGAAGCGGCGATGCTGAGGCTCAAGTCGGTGGCCTTTTCGCTGTGCGACCACCGTTACAGCGCCGACTTCGCGCCGCTGCGCCCTTACGTGGAGAACATCACGCGGGAAGCCCTCTCGCGCCCGATGCCGGAGCTTACCTGCCTGAACGTGAACTTCCCCCTTGCGCCAAAGTTCAAGGGCGTGAGGATCTGCCGGATGTGCAGATGCCTTTGGCGCGAAGAGTTCGAGAAATTCACCGACCCCAAGCGGAACGCCACGTACTATTTCCTTTCGGGAAACTGCACTAACATGGAGCCTGACCGTACTGACACCGACCGCTGGGCACTCGAGCATGGCTACGTGGCTGTAACGCCTACGCAAGTTGATGTCACCTCATACCGTCTGGCGGAAGAGTTGAAAGACTGGTGCATCTTCTGACCCCGCAAGCCGCATGAACAGTGCTGAAACCCGCGCCGCCACACAGGGGTACACCTATTTCCTGATCGCCGGTGAAGCAAGCGGCGACCTGCACGCCGCCAGGCTCATCGCCGCGCTGAAAGAGCACGACCCCGCCGGCAGGTTCTGCGCATACGGCGGGCCCGGAATGGCGCGGGCGGGAGCCGAACTGCTTTGCGACTACCGCGGCATCTCATACATGGGCTTCGTCCCCGTGATGCTCCATTCCGCGGCCATACTCCGCGCCATGAAGCGCTGCAAGCGGCAAATCGCAGCCATCAGCCCCGATGTCGTAATCCTCATCGACTACCCCGGCTTCAACCTTCCGATTGCGAAGTTCGTGAAGAAGCACACCAGAATACCGGTCTTCTACTACATTCCGCCCAAGATATGGGCATGGCGCGAAAGCAGGATAAAAGCCCTCCGGCGCTACACGGACGAGATATTCTGCATCCTCCCCTTTGAAAAGGAGTTTTACGCAAGGCACGGCTGCGCAGTGCATTACACAGGCAACCCCACCGTCGACGAAGTGGAGGCCTACAAGGCGGCGCGTCCCACAGCCGGCCCCGCCCGCGGCAAGACAATAGCCCTGCTGGCAGGCAGCCGCCGGCAGGAGATAAAAGACAACCTGCGCAGGATGTGCCTCGCTGCCGGGCCTTTAGCCTCGAAAGGCTACCGCCTCGTCGTGGCCGCCGCGCCCGGCCTCCCCGTCGAAGAATACGCGCGCTGCATCCCGCCGCGCATGATCGCGGACGGCAGCGCCGCAGTGGTGAGCGGCGACACGTACGGCGTGCTGGCAGGCGCCACGGCCGCGCTCGTCACTTCCGGCACGGCGACGCTGGAAACGGCACTGCTGAACATACCGCAAGCGGTGTGCTACCGCCTCGCGGCGGGCAGGCTCTTCTCCTTCCTGCGCCGCCTCTTGCTGCATGTGCCGTACATCTCGCTCGTTAACCTCATATCAGGGCGCGAAGTGGTAAAAGAGCTCGTCGCGGAAGATATGACCGTCGGAAACGTGCGGCGGGAGCTGGAGGAGATAACGGAAAACGAAGCGCGCCGGCGCGAAATGCGCGAAGGCTACCGCCGGATGGCCGCGATACTCGGCGCGCCCGGAGCCGCCGCCGCTGCCGCGCAAGCAATGGCCGACTGCCTCAGGCAGCGCAAACGCGGCAAGTGAACGCCCGCGCACCCTTGAAACAGCTTTCTCATTGCCTTAAACAGCCGCCGCGGCACACCTGCAACTGCGTCCCGCCGTGTGCGGAAACCG
>CAZLLM010000023.1:0-8598 GCA_964560405.1 uncultured Prevotella sp. | reverse complement strand
TAATAAAATGAGGCCTTTCTCCCGCACTTGAAAACATATCATTTTTGACATTAAAAAACATATTTTATGTGTTTTTCCCACAGTCGCGCCGACCGCGGCGCGTCTTCCGGCCTTTGATGACATCCGGCTGATTTTCTGCCGGGCGATTGAGCTTGTTGTGTAAAAAGTGTTACCTTTGCACAGTTTGAAAGGTGCGGAATCGTGTCCTTTTGATGAGGTGCCCGCCCGGTTATGTGTAATGCCGCACTATGTCGTGAAAAGCGTTTACTCCGCCAAAGCCGGATTTAGCGGAAAGGGATGGAAAAGATATTCGTCAGGGAACTGCAATGTGTTCAAGACGAGCCAAACAAATTGAAGATGGGATTGTTACAAGACAGACTCGTAAAATTCGATTTGCCGCAGCAATATATGAAGCAGGGGGTGTACCCATACTTCCGCGAAATAGATGGCAAGCAGGGTACGGTGGTCAATATGGGAGGGCAGAGAGTGCTTATGTTCGGCTCAAACGCCTATACCGGCCTTACGGCTCATCCGCGAGTTATCGAGGCCGCGGAGAAAGCGCTGCATAAATACGGATCGGGCTGCGCGGGTTCGCGCTTCCTGAACGGGACGCTGGATTTGCACGTGCAGCTCGAAAAAGAGCTGGCGAAATTTGTGGGAAAAGAGGAAGCCCTTTGCTTTTCAACGGGTTTCACTGTGAACAGCGGCGTTATATCCTGCCTTACGGGGCGTAATGACTACATTATTTGCGACGACCGCGACCACGCCTCAATCATAGACGGCCGCAGGCTCTCTTTCTCGAAAAGCTTGAAGTACAGACACAACGATATGTCGGATCTTGAGTGCCAGCTCAGGAAATGCAGCCCAGATGCCGTAAAGCTCATTGTAGTCGACGGAGTGTTCTCAATGGAAGGCGACCTTGCCAACCTGCCTGAGATAATACGTTTGAAGCACAAGTATAACGCGACGGTGATGGTGGACGAAGCCCACGGCTTGGGAGTGTTCGGGAAACAGGGGCGCGGTGTCTGCGACTATTTCGGCGTGGGCGATGAGGTGGATCTCATCATGGGAACTTTCAGCAAGAGCCTCGCTTCGATAGGCGGCTTCATAGCTTCGGACTTCAGCATCATAAACTGGCTACGCCATAACACGCGCACATACATCTTCAGCGCGAGCAACACGCCTTCGGCCACAGCCGCGGCAATGGAAGCCCTTCATATTATCCAGGAAGAGCCTGAACGCCAGGAGCGGTTGTGGAACATAACGAATTACGCCTTGAAGCTGTTCAGAGAGAACGGCTTTGAGATTGGCGCAACCGCATCTCCTATCATTCCTCTCTATGTGCGCGACGTTGACAAGACTTTCCTCGTTACGCGCAAGGCTTTCGAGGAAGGCGTGTTCATAAACCCGGTGATTCCTCCGGCTTGCGCCCCGCAGGACACGCTTGTAAGGTTCTCGCTTATGGCGACGCATACGAAGGAGCAGGTGGATACGGCCGTTGAAAGGCTGGTTAAAGTGTTCAAGGAGCTTGGTTTGCTTTGACACTGGGGCGATGGAATACACGATGCGACCGGCGGCGCAACGGGGATTTCTTATGTGTACGTTGCCTTTGTGTTTTGACAAAATGCTATGTGCAGCGCGAAACAATCTGTCTGTTTCCTTTGATTTTCTCCAAAATGCGTGATTCCCGCCGCCCTATGCGGCTGTTTGCAAAGTTATGTTTTGTTCAAAGTCACAGCCTTCATTACTTTTGCGCCAGGTTAAGGCTCTTTCAGAATATTGGAGTTGATACAGTGTTGTTTTAATAAAATTTACCTGATGAAAAAGTTTTTGTTTTCTCTTATGGCGGTCGTCATAACATTAGGCGCAAGCGCGCAGATTTATGTAGGCGGTGAAGTGGGCTTCTGGCGCAATTGGACGAACGGAGCTAACGAGACATCGGCGGCGGTTCTTCCGGAAGCGGGTTACTGTCTGGACAAAACTTGGGCGATAGGCTCGCAAATAGGATGGATGTACACTTACAAAAACAGCGTAAAGACTAACACATTCATCGTTACGCCTTACGTGAGATGGACATACGTCAAGTTCGATGCTGTGAGCCTGTTCGTGGACGGCGGTTTCGGATTCGGCACCTACAAGATGAGCGGCAATGGTGTTGACGACGATTCTCACAACGCATGGAACGTAGGTGTCAAGCCCGGTGTCGCGGTAAATCTTACTGAAAAACTTTCGTTTGTGGCGCACGTAGGCTTCTTCGGTTACAGCGATGCCGACGATTATTCTCCGTTTGGTGAAACAGGTTTCGGCTTTGACGTGAACGGAAGCAACTTGGGCTTCGGCCTGTATTATAACTTCTAAATCTCAATCTCGGCGGCTAACCGTTGGCATAAAGCCAGCATTGCTTTTATGAGCAAATGCTGGCTTTTGTTTGTTTCGCCCGCCGCTTTGTTGTGTGAAAAAGGCGGTTGTTTTTCGGAAATCAACTCAGATCAGAGACGTTCGTAATATCAACTGACATATTTCCCGCAATGCCGCAGGAGGCTTTTCCCAAGCATACGGGATGACAGGCGCAAAGCCGAAGAAACGCCTGCGGACTATTGGCATGTGCGAAATATTATTGTATTTTTGCAAGTACTTGTAAAAACTGTATGAAATGAAAAAAACGGTTTTCTTGCTTGCTTTCCTGACGGCGGCTGTGTACGCGTCAGCGCAGGAGAGTTATTCCGAGATGAAATTCGACACTACGGAATATGATTTCGGAACGTTTTACCGAGGGGATGCGGAGAGGATGTCCCATACCTTTACTTTCACGAATGTGGGCAACCAACCTGCGGTCATCAACCAGGTTTCAACCTCTTGCGGCTGCACGGTGGCAACTTATACCACGCAGCCTGTGCCTCCCGGCAAGACCGGGACGGTGAGCATTGTGTATAACGCGGCAGGGCGCTATCCGGGAAAGTTCTCAAAAACAATAACACTTAAGACCAATTCCAAGAAGCCGGTTATCAGATTACGCATAAAAGGGAATATGGCAGAGCGGTCTTAGCGCTTTGCAGTCGGAAGCAGTGCGGCTTGGCTGGCATAAGGAAGCATCATACTTATCACGTTTATTCGGTATGAACGGCAATCATTTGGTGATAATGGCAGGCGGTGTAGGCAGCCGTTTCTGGCCTATGAGCAGCGCGGAACGTCCGAAACAGTTCCTTGACGTGCTTGGCACGGGGCGCACCCTGCTGCAAATGACATCGGACAGGTTTTCCGACTTGTTCCCGATAGAGAACACATGGGTCGTTACTTCAAAGGCTTACGGAAGTCTCGTGCGGGAGCAGCTGCCTGGATTGCCTGCCGAAAACGTGCTTCTTGAACCCTGCCGGAGGAACACGGCTCCTTGCATAGCATACGTGAGCTGGAAGATAAGGAAGCGCGACCCTTACGCGAATGTAGTGGTAACGCCCAGCGACCATGTCGTGCGTGATGTGAAGACGTTCAGGGAAGTCTTGAGTGATGCCATGAACTTCACGGCCGAAACCGACTCCATTGTAACGCTCGGAATACGCCCGACAAGCCCGGAAACAGGATACGGCTATATAGAGGCAGACCTGAGTTTTTCATCCTCAACGGGCAAGCGGTTCTTCCGGGTTGATTCTTTCCGCGAAAAGCCCTCGCTCGAAGTGGCAAAACAGTACATAGCTAAAAACAACTATTTCTGGAACTCTGGCATATTCGTGTGGAGCGTGCAGACGATAGTTAATGCGTTCCGCGTTTACCAGCCGGAAATGGCGAGAACGTTTGAAGCCATGTATTCCGTGTACGGCACTCCGCGGGAACAAGAGGCGATAGACGAGGATTTCCCGAAATGCGAAAGCATAAGCGTTGATTACGCGATAATGGAAAAAGCCGAGGAAATATTCGTGTGTCCGGTGTCTTTTGGATGGAGCGATGTAGGCTCATGGGGCGCGTTGCGCCAGCAGATAGCGCAGGACATACACGGCAACGCAACGGTGGGCAACGTGAACTTGTATGAGACGAACAATTGCATAGTGCATTGCGCCGAGGCAAAGAAAGTTGTCGTGCAAGGACTGGACGGATATATCGTGGCAGAGAAGGACGGCGTGCTTATGATATGCAAACTGTCGGAGGAGCAGCGCATAAAGTTGTTCCACAACTGAAAGCGGAAGCAATAAAGAGGGGAGAACAGGTTTGGCACAGCCGCGCCGTGTGTATAATGTCCGCCAACAAATAGGATATTTAGCCTTTTGAAACAAAACGGAAGAGGGCAAATTTTTCCAAAGCGGCCGAAGATCGTGAATGCGGGATAATGGGGCTGGCGACGAAACATTAATATTGCAACGGGAAAGGAAGAGATGATGGAAACTGACGCGGCTGCCGGAGAAAAACGCAGAAGCCTTGATTTCATTGAGCAGATTGTTGAAAAAGACCTCAAAGAAGGCAAGAACGGCGGGCGGCTTCAGACCCGTTTCCCGCCCGAGCCGAACGGATACCTGCATATAGGCCATGCAAAGGCGATATGCGAGGATTTTGGGATAGCTGAAAAATACGGCGGGGTCTGCAATCTTCGGTTTGACGACACGAATCCCCAGAAAGAGGACACGGAATACGTGGACTCCATAATGGAGGACATCAAATGGCTCGGGTTCAAGTGGGGTAACGTGTATTATGCTTCAGATTACTTCCAGCAGCTTTGGGACTTCGCGGTGCGTCTGATAAAAGAGGGCAAGGCTTACGTGGACGAACAGACGAGCGAACAGATCGCCGAGCAGAAAGGCACGCCCACACAGCCGGGCGTCGCAAGCCCGTACCGCTGCCGCCCGGCGGAGGAGAGCCTGGCTCTGTTCGAGAAAATGAATACGGGGGAATTGCCGGAAGGTTCGATGGTGCTGCGCGCGAAGATCGACATGTCAAGCCCGAACATGCATTTCAGAGACCCGATTATTTACAGGATAATCAACAGGACGCACCACAGAACCGGCGGCAAATGGAAAGCGTACCCGATGTATGATTTCGCTCACGGCCAAAGCGACTATTTTGAAGGCGTTACGCATTCTATATGTACGCTGGAATTCGTCCCGCACCGCCCGCTGTACGATTATTTCATTGACGAGCTCAAAGAAGGAAAGGACTTGGACGACAACCGCCCCCGCCAGTATGAGTTCAACCGCCTTAACCTCACTTATACTATAATGAGCAAGCGCAAACTTCTGGCGCTGGTTGAGGAGAAACTTGTGAACGGATGGGACGACCCGCGAATGCCTACCATTTGCGGGCTGCGCAGGAGAGGCTACTCCCCCGAAGCCGTCAGAAAGTTCATACGAATGATCGGCTGCACCAAGTTCAACGCCCTGAACGACTACGCAATGCTTGAGGCCGCCGCTCGCGAAGACCTTAACGCCCGCGCAGTCCGCGTTTCTGCGGTGCTTAATCCGGTGAAACTCGTGATAACGAACTATCCCGACGGGAAGGAGGAGGAGATGGCCGCGGTCAATAATCCCGAAAACCCTTCCGACGGCAGCCACGTGATTACTTTCTCGAAAGAACTGTGGATGGAAAGGGATGACTTCATGGAAGAAGCCCCCAAGAAGTTCTTCCGTATGACACCGGGCCGCGAAGTCCGCTTGAAGAATGCGTACATCGTGAAATGCACGGGCTGCAAAAAGGACGGCGCGGGCAATGTGACGGAAGTTTATTGCGAATACGACCCGGAAAGCCGCAGCGGAATGCCGGGAGCGGGCCGCAAGGTGAAAAGCACGCTGCATTGGGTCAGCGTCAGCCATGCGGCAAAATCAGAAGTCCGCTTGTACGACAGGCTTTTCACGGTGGAGAACCCCTCTGCCGACGAGCGCGATTTCCGCGAGCTGCTTAACCCGCGCTCTTTGCAGGTGCTTGACAATTGCTATGTCGAGCCTTTCGCGGCGGACAATGACAGATTCCCTTATATGCAGTTCCAGCGCATAGGGTATTTCGTGAAAGATTACGACAGTACAGCCGGGCATCCCGTATTCAACAGGACTGTCAGTTTGAAAGATAATTGGAGCAGGCATTAGATGGCAAACAACAAGGATACTGACGACGGCATCTCCCGCAAGGTGTGGCGTTACGAAGAAATGCTTCGTTCAAAGGCGAAGGTGTATTTCGACGAGGACGATCTGCTTGACATAGCGGAATACTATTATTATGACATGTCGAAAGACGCGGAGGCCTTGCGCTGTCTGGATTACGCGCTGTCGCTTCACCCCGAATCCCTGTCGGCGAAACTGAGGAAGGCTGAAATAAGGTATTTCCAAGGGGGAAAAGCCGAGGCGTGGTCTCTGCTGAAGTCCGTGCCGGAACAGGACGACCCCGATGTGCTGTACTACCAGGGGCTTTTCTCGCTTGAAGAAAAAGACCTCACGAAAGCGGAGATGTACTATCGGAAGGCCTATTCCCAAGAGCAGGGGACGGGGATTGACTTGTTTTGCAGCATACTGACTGATTATATGGAGCATAACGCGGCGGAGGAGCTGGAAAAGTGGCTCAACCTCCTGCCCGCCGTTTATCATGACGACACGAGGGTGGTGAACCTGAAGATAGCTTATTTGCAGATGACAAACCGCCCGGCGGAGGCTGTCGCGCTGACGGAGAAGCTGATCGACCGCGAGCCGTACAACGCGGAGTATTGGATCACTCTCACGAAGCTCTACATGCAGCTCGGGGAATTCGGCAAAGCCCGCGACAGCAACGCCTACATAGCGGACATCGAGCCGGGAAGCCGCGACGCCATGCTCTTCTCGGCGGACATAGAGTTCCTTTCGGGGAACATCAAGCTCGCCCACAGCCTGTACGACAAGTACATCTCGCTGGAAGACAAGAACGCATACGCATATTTCAACAACGCCTTCTGCCTCGTGGACATGTACGAGTTTGACGCGGCCCTGCGGCAGCTGCATTACGCCAGGAAGTTCGCGGAGGAGGGCGACTCCGAGCTGAGGAAGAAAATCTGCCTGCTTACGACTTCCGTGCTTATATGCGGGAACAGCCTGGACAAGGCGAAGAAAGAGCTGGAGAAAGCGAGGAAGGGCGGCTTCCTGCCCGACGACGAATACCGCCGCAGCTGCGCTATGATCCTTTTCAAGGGCGGAAAGACGGCGGAGGCCGGGCGCATACTGGACGGCCTGCTGATGAAGGACCTGAAAGAGGGCGTCTTCCCCGAACAGGTCTGCTTTGCGTACATAATGCTCGACTGCTTCGACGGCCTGGCGAAGGCTCTCGACACGGCCGCGAAGTTCTGCGCCTCCTCCGGCGGGCGTGAGAAGTTCGACGGGGAGAGCGCGCCGTTCTACGCCTTCTATTACTATGAGAAGCGCGAGAGGAAGATGTTCCTCAGCTACCTTAAGAAAGCGGTGGACAGCGCGCCCGAAACGGCGGCACGGCTCTTCGGACACGTCTTCCCCGAAAGCGTGGACGTGAAAGACTATTACGCCTACGCTGAACGCGGGATGCTGAAAATGTCAGGCAGGAAGATAAAGTCGGGCGGCTCCGCCGGTTAGCCCCCGTCCCGTGCGGCGCGCCGAAGCCCCCGCAAGAGGAGGGCGGGCGGGGAAGCCGGGCGGCGGGCTCGCGCCCCTTGCGGGCGCGGAGGGCGCGGGGCGCGCAGACGCAAGACGAAGCATACTAACCATAAAAAACGAAAGCCATGATTTACGTGATGTTAGCCGAAGGCTTTGAGGAAATCGAGGCGCTGACCGTCATAGACGTCCTCCGCCGGGCGGGGCTTGAGGTGAAGGCCGTGTCGGTTTCCGGCAGCCCCAGCGTTACCGGCGCGTACGGAATATCCGTGAACGCCGACTGCCGGCTGGACGAGGCGGGCGCGGAAGACTGCGAGCTTGTCGTCCTGCCCGGAGGCCTGCTCGGCGCCGCGAAGCTGAGGAACAGCAAGGCTCTGCGCGAGGCTCTTCTCAAGCGCGCGTCAGAGGGCCGCATGACCGCCGCGATATGCGCCGCGCCATACGTGCTCGGCGAGCTGGGGATACTTGAGGGGAAGCGCGCCACGTGCTACCCCGGATTCGAGAAGTCCCTCAAAGGGGCGGTGGTTACGGGCGCGATGGTGGAGCGCGACGGGAACATAATAACAGGCAAAGGGCCCGCCGCGGCCGCCGCTTTCGCGTTTGAGATAGTGGAGGCCCTCAAAGGGAAAGAAGTCCGCGACGAGGTGGCGGGCGGAATGCTCGCGCTCTGAGCCGCACGGCACCCCTGCGGCGTCGCGCCGGCCGCGCTCCCGCTTCCGTCTTCCGCGGCGGAAGCCTCCCCGCCCCCGCAAAGCCCCTCCCCCGCGCAAGGGGGCGGGGCTTCGTCATTAGGAGTCACGCGCCCCGTCCGGCGCGGAGAGGGCAGGCGGGAATGCGGCATCGGAGCCCGCGGCGGCGGAAGCGCCGGGCCCTCCGCCATGAAGCGCGCCCCCGTCCGCCGTGCGGCGGCTGCCATGCCCCGCTGGAAAGGCGGCCGCAGCCCTCTGAAGGCGCCGGAATCCGCCCGGAAACCGCCTCCGCGAGGCCTCCGGAAACGGCTTTTGCAACTTATTGATAATCAATGGTTATAAGAAAA
>CAZLLM010000022.1:0-8654 GCA_964560405.1 uncultured Prevotella sp. | reverse complement strand
GCCCGCAAAGTGACAGTCAAACCTAAAAGAAACACCCTTAAGATGATGAGAACATTCAATTTTTTGGCGTTCGACGTAGGAGCTACGAGCGGACGCGGAATGCTCGCCACAGTAGGCGGCAGCTCTTTTAGAATGAAGGAAATTTACCGCTTCTCCAATTCGATAATGAACGTACATGGCCGGTTTTACTGGGACGTATTCGCCATCTACAGTCACTTAAAAAAGGCACTTGCCGCTGTGCGCGGTCTCGGTGTACGCCTCGATTCGATAGGCATAGATACTTGGGGTTGCGACTTCGGCTACATCGGCGCCGACGGCACCCTGCTCGGCCTGCCGCGGGCCTACCGCGACCAGTATACCGCAGGAACCCCCGAAGAAACCTGCCGTATCGTGCCGCGTGACGAACTTTACACCCGCACCGGCATACAGACACTCAACTTCAACTCTATCTTCCAGCTGCGGCAGGCCGCGAAAGACGGTTTCGCGCCGCGCCTCGCAGCGAAGAAAATACTTTTCATGCCCGACCTCCTGACGTATCTCTGCACCGAGCGTATGCACGCCGAATATACTGTGGCTTCGACATCGCAAATGCTCAACGCCGCAACACGCTCTTGGGACACCGCACTGCTCGCCCGGCTGGGAATAGAGGAAAGCCTGCTGCCCGAA
The DNA here is from genome assembly GCA_964560405.1 of uncultured Prevotella sp. Lineage (GTDB taxonomy): Bacteria > Bacteroidota > Bacteroidia > Bacteroidales > Bacteroidaceae > UBA6398. Next base: position 7,988 of record CAZLLM010000022.1, on the reverse strand, counting down.
ATCGTGCAGCCCGGCACACCGGCAGGCACTCTGCTGCCCGCCATAGCGGAAGAGACTGGCGTGGGGCAAGTGCCGGTTATTTACGTGGCAGGGCACGATACGGCTTCCGCGATAGCCGCTGTACCCACCAACGATGAGAATTTCGCTTACCTTAGCAGCGGCACATGGAGCTTAATGGGCGTGGAAACCACAGAGCCTGTACTTACGCAAGAATCTTGCGCCAAGAACTACACTAATGAAGGAGGAATAGAAGGCACGACACGCTTCCTCAAAAACATTACAGGAATGTGGCTGCTTGAACAATGCCGCAAAAGCTGGGCGCGTGAAGGAAGAAACTACACGTACGCGCAAATTGAGGAAATGGCATGCAAGGAGATGGGCTTTTCCTCGGTTGTCGACCCCGACGACCCACTCTTTGCCAATCCGGGAGACATGGCGGAAACTATCAGGCGGCACTGCCGCGAAAACGGCCACCCCATACCGGCCGATGACGCGCAAATGGTCTCATGCATATACCGCAGTCTCGCCCTCAAGTACAAGGACGTAATGAACGCGCTGCGCAAAATGACTCCATTCCCCATCAAAAGGCTTCACATAATAGGCGGAGGTGCCGCCAACGGCACGATGTGCCAGCTCACGGCCGATGCCGTCGGCCTGCCGGTTGTCGCCGGTCCGATTGAAGCCACTGCGACAGGAAACGCATTGGTACAGGCAAAAGCCGCAGGGCTGTTCGAAGACCGCTGGGCAATGCGCGCTGCTGTCGCCTCCACGATAGGGACGCACACTTATCTGCCGAGAAAACATTAGTCCAACAACGGATGAACTAAAAAATAACCTGATACAATGCCACACAAACTGATTTCAACGGCAATGACGGCATTTGCCGCGTGTACTGCACTTGCAGCACAAGAGATAACAGGACTCACAACAGAGTACATGAACTGCCCTATGGGCATAGACGTGCCACATCCCGTGTTCGGATGGCAAATGAAAAGCGACCGTTACGGAGCGGAGCAGAAAGCTTATCGAATACTAATGGCCAAGTCAGAAGAAAGCCTCAAAAAGGGTGAATATGTGTATGACACAGGCACAGTGCCTTCTTCTTTGTCTGTGAACATAAAATACGACGGCTCCGCCCTCACATCACGCACACGCTACTATTGGCGGGTGCTTGTTACAGACGAAAAAGGCAAAGTGCAGGTATCGCCTGTAACATGGTTCGAGACCGGACTTCTCGGCGGCAGCTGGGGCAACGCAATGTGGATAGCCTCAAACAAAACGCAAGTGTCGCCTTACCGCGCCAACTTCTCCATAGACTATTACGCAGAAACCGGTGGCGGTCCGGGACAGGCCAAGTTCCTGTTCGGCGCGCCGCAGGACGACTGTTACGTGTTCGCCACTCTTGACACCCGTACCCCCGCCAAAATAATACTTGGCAACGCTCTTTACAACAAGGAGACCGTACAGGCTGCAATAGACGTGTCGGGCATCATAACAGAAGCAAATGCAGGTGGGAAGCACCATGTGCGCCTTGACTTCCAGAATACAAGCGCATACCAGCTGAGCATAACCCTTGACGGCAAGCCCGTGTCGCAGGACGGACGCAGGCAATTCAACGTAAACTGCATGCGCGACAGCATGGGACGCAGCCAAAACTTTTTGTACCGCATAGGATACCGGCAACCTGAAGGGTTCGATGCCGTATTCTCTGGCATAAAGATAAGTAACGGCAAATGGGACGGCGTGCTACTCAACGAGGACCCCTCAGTCTACAACGCTAAGGGCGATGGCAAGGCAGTGCTTTGGACACCTGCCTCTGATGTAATGGCTCCGATATTCAGGAAGACAGTGAATCTTGTAAAAGAAGTAAAAAAAGCACGCCTTTATGCTACGGCACGGGGCGTTTACACTTTTCACATTAACGGGCGACGCGTGGGCGACGGGTATCTCAGCCCCGGCTGGACAGACTTCCGCCGCAGAATAATGTACAACACTTATGATGTTACCCAAATGCTGCGCCAAGGCATCAACGGGCTGGCAATAGAATTGGGAAACGGCTGGTTCTGCGGTGCTTGGGGCTGGACAGGAAGCGGTTGGGAAGACCAGTACGGCTACAAACCATCGGCAATGGCCATGCTCAGGGTAGAGTACGCCGACGGGACGGAAGAATGTGTCGTAACCGACAACAGTTGGAAAGTCTTCAACAAAGGCCCTCTCCTTGTCGACAATTTGTATCACGGCGTGATATACGATGCCCGCCGCGAGGCGGACGGCTGGAAAGAGCCCGACTTCGACGACAGCGACTGGGAAAAACCCGCGGTATTGCCACTGCCCTCTCCTGATGCCGAAATACAGGGATACGTAGGCATGGAGATAAAAAACAACATCACGCTCAAAGCGCAGAAAATGACACGCATCGGCAATCGCTTCATTTATGATATGGGACAGAACATGGCCGGGGTGCCGCGCCTGAAAAACATGAAGGGGAAAAGGGGGCAGACCATAACAATACATTTCGCCGAAATGCTCTATCCCGAAACCGTTCCTGAAAATCCCCGCTCCCCGCTGACGAAAGAGCATTACGAGCGCAACAAAGGGCAGATGTATATGGACAACTACCGCTCCGCCGTCTCTACTGACTATTACACTTTCCGCGGAAGGCCAGAGGGGGAGACTTTTGAACCGCCTTTCACCCAACATGGCTACCGCTACGTTTCGATTGACGGGCTCGACAGCCCGCTGCCGCTTGAAGACGTGGAAGGGGTTGTACTCGAATCGATAGGAGAGCAGACCAGCCGCTATGAAACGTCGAATCCCGACATCAACAAACTGTTCGAAAACATCGTGTGGGGGCAGCGGGGCAATTTCCTCGCAGTGCCTACTGACTGCCCGCAACGCGATGAGCGTCTTGGCTGGACAGGCGATGCCAACGTCTTCTGCCGCGCCGCCACTTACAACATGATGACAGAGCCTTTCTACAACCGCTGGTTCTACACCATACGTGACCAAAAAACCGAAAGCGGCGACGTGGCCGGATTCTATCCTATGATGGGTACGACTAAGGAGGGGGCTCAGAGACACGGATTCGACCGCGGCTGCGGCTGGGCGGAATGCACCGTGACCATTCCGTGGAATATGTACCAGCAATACGGCGACCTCGAATTCGTGAGGCGGCATTACAGTTCAATGAAAGACTTCGTCAGCTTCCTCGAAAGTCAGGCGAAAGGCTACATTTATCCTGACGCAACTTATTGGGGCGATTGGCTCGCTCCTGTACCTACAAACATATCCTTACTCAGCACAGCTTATTTCGGATATGTGGCGAAACTAATGAGAGAAATGGCGAAAGCTCTCGGATTTGAGGAAGATACTGATTACTACGACATCCTCTACAGAAATGTGAGCAAAGCTTTCTGCAACACTTTCTTCGATAATGAAGGTTATACCATAGAAGGCAACAAGGACGACAAAAAACGCATGGACACCCAGACGTCTTACCTGATGCCGCTGGAATTCTTAGACGTGCCGGAAGGCCTTAAAGAAAAAGCATTCAAGCATCTTTGTGAAGCGATAGACAGAAACGGGTGTCACCTGCAGACCGGCTTTCTCGGAACGCCTTTGCTTTGCAATGTCCTTTCTGACAACGGACGCAGCGACATAGCCTACAAACTTTTCGTGCAGGAAGAATACCCGTCATGGCTGTTCCCCGTAAAGCAAGGTGCCACCACCATGTGGGAACGCTGGAATTCTTACACCATAAAGGAAGGATTTGGCGATGTAGGCATGAACTCTTTCAACCATTACGCGTACGGCGCGATAGAGGAGTGGATTATGGCGCACAACCTCGGCATACAGCGCGATGAAAGACAGCCCGGCTACAAACACATATTACTTCAGCCTGAGATTGACAGCACATTCAGCTACGTCAGAGGGGGGGTCCGGTCAGTCTACGGCGACATATCAAGTTCTTGGGAAATCAAGTCAGGGGAAACTGTCATAGAATTCGCCATCCCCGCGAACACAAGCGCGACTTTCTCCCTGCCTGTCAGCAGCATGAACAGGCTTAAGCTCGCGAAAGGGAAAAGGGGAGTAAAAAGCAAGTCATTCACCGGCGGAAAAGCTGTTTACGAACTGAAATCCGGCGTATACAAGTTCATTAAAAAAACTGATTCTCCGCGGAAAAATCGAGCTTGCTTTACGAGTTCGGCAAAGTCCCCGCTTTAATGCGAAATATATGGAGTGCGCTACCAAGTATATGCCGGTTTGCCGTCATTCACGTTTTAGCAGCTGTATGTTGTGATTAAGCCGTAAAGCAAACAAAGATGTTTCAAAACACAAAAGAAACATTCAGCATATGCCAGGATAGTTCAAGCTGCAAGGTAGATAATTCAAAATATGTCAGGCTTCTTTTCTGTGATGGGACAGGGTACGAAAATATTGTCTCGCTGTAAATCTGCAGGCAACACGAAAGCGGCGGCAGTTATGGAGAAGACTCAGGAACTGCCGACAAAGATGTTTTGGATAATTAATGGACGCATCCGTTCACACAATAAGGCTGAGGAGATTGCCGAGGGAGGTTGCCGGCGAGTACGCAGTCAAGCTTGAAGGAATGCGCAAGGTGCTGTTGGAGACGTACCGTCTTGTTCCAAGAGTCAATGCGCCGTTTCCTGCATTCCGACACAGACAATGCAAGGAAGTCCGCAATCATTATAAATAAAATTAAATCTCAAAACATACACAACATAAAAACATTTAAAACAATGAAAGAAGAACTTATTCTCAAAGCTTACGAAGTGGCAAAGGAACGTTACGCTGCGACTGGCGTTGACGTTAATCGAGTAATCAGTCAAATGCAAGACTTTCATCTGTCCCTCCACTGCTGGCAGGCCGATGATGTCATCGGATTTGAGAAACAGGCTGGCCCGCTTACTGGCGGGATACAGGCCACGGGCAATTATCCCGGACGCGCCCGCAACATTGACGAACTGCGCAGCGACATACTTAAAGCCTGTTCGCTCATTCCCGGTACACACCGCCTGAACCTGCACGAAATCTACGGTGACTTTCAGGGGAAAGCGGTCGGACGGGATGAAGTGACAGTTGAATATTTCAAAAGCTGGATAGATTGGGGCAAGGAACACAACATGAAGCTTGACTTCAACAGCACATCGTTTTCGCACCCGAAATCGGGAAACCTCACGCTCTCAAATCCTGACAAGGGCATACGCGATTTTTGGATAGAACACACCAAGCGTTGCCGTGAAATAGCCGAAGCCATGGGCAAGGCGCAGGGAGACCCCTGCATTATGAATATTTGGCTGCATGACGGAAGCAAAGACATTACCGTGTTCCGCTACAAGTACCGCTCGCTTTTCAAAGAGTCGCTCGACCTGATATTCGCGACTAAATACGAGAACATGAAAGACTGCCTCGAATCGAAAACATTCGGCATCGGGCTGGAAAGCTTCACTTCCGGCTCCCTTGAGTTCTGCGTAGGCTACTGTGCGCAAAACGGCAAGATATACACAATCGACACCGGCCATTACCATCCCACTGAAAGCGCGGCCGACAAAGTGTCCGCTATGCTGCTGTACGTTCCCGAGCTGATGCTCCATGTCAGCCGTCCCATCCGTTGGGATTCCGACCACGTTACAATAATGGACGATACAACCCTTGACCTTTTCAAGGAAATTGTCCGCGCCGGCGCGTTGGGCAAAGTGCATTACGGACTTGATTACTTCGACGCCTCTATCAATCGCATCGGCGCTTATGTAATTGGCAGCCGCGCCGCCCAGAAAGCCATGCTTCAGGCGCTGCTCGAGCCGCTGCCGAAACTTCAGGAATATGAAGCCTCCGGCCGCCTGTTTCAGCGTCTTGCCATACTGGAGGAAGCCAAGTCGCTCCCATGGAATGCTGTTTGGGACTATTTCTGCCTGAAGAACGATGTGCCTGTGGGCGAAGAGTTCATACCTGAAATAGAGAAATACGAAGCCGAGGTCACTTCCAAACGATAATCTCCGCCGGCAATGGAAATCGCGTTAGGACTGATAATAATCGCCATCGGCGCTTTCTGCCAATCAAGCAGTTATGTGCCTATCAATAAAATAAAGGACTGGAGCTGGGAAAGCTACTGGATAGTGCAAGGTGTCTTCGCGTGGCTTGTGCTGCCTTTTCTCGGAATGCTGCTCGCCGTCCCTGCGGGCCACAGCTTGCGCGAACTCTTCGTCTCCGCGAATGCCTTCAATATCGGAATGACGATACTGTTCGGCGTTCTGTGGGGCGTAGGCGGCCTTACTTTCGGCTTGTCGATGCGCTATCTCGGCGTGGCTCTCGGCCAGTCGGTGGCCTTAGGTACGTGCGCCGGGCTGGGTACGATACTCGGCCCGGTAATGCTTAACGTGATTTACCCCGGAATGGGGCATCTCGAAAAGCTGACCGCATCGGTGATAACAGGAGTGATTGTAACGCTCGCCGGCATCGCCGTAATCGGCATCGCCGGCAGCATGAAGACCCGGACGCTTTCCGAAGAGGAGAAAAGAGCCGCTGTCAAGGACTTCAACTTCCCCCGCGGAATAGTCATAGCCATTTTGGCCGGCTTCATGAGCGGCTGCTTCAATGTCGGCCTCAGCTTCGGCGAAAATGTGTCGTTTGCCGCGTCGCCCGAAATGTTCAAGACATTGCCGGCAACGTTCCTTGTAACATTAGGGGGCTTTGCCACCAACGCCGCCTATTGTTTCTTCCAGAACACGCGCAATCACACATGGGGCGATTACGCCAAAACCTCCGTTTGGGGCGGGAACATACTGTTCTGCCTGCTCGCCGGCGCGCTTTGGTACAGCCAGTTCTTCGGACTGAGCCTCGGAAAAGGGTTCCTTGCCGGCAGCCCCGCGCTGACAACGTTCTCATTCTGCATACTCATGGCTCTCAACGTGGTATTCTCCAATGTCTGGGGTATAATACTCAAAGAATGGAAAGGCTGCTCGCGCAAGACCATCGCCGTGCTTGCCGCGGGGATAGTGATACTCATCATATCCTCTTTCCTCCCCCAGCTGCTTTGACACTAATATGAAGGACGGCCAGCGGCCGCCCTTCATTCAAAAACACAACCAACCGCTTGCGAAAATGAAATCTTTCCTTGAAAAATATCCCGCAGCCAAAGCCGAAATACTCAAAGCCGCCGAAGTGGCAGGCTATCTTTGGCAAAAAGGCTGGGCGGAGCGGAACGGCGGCAACATCACGGTGAACATCACAGGGCTCGCCGATGCCGCCGCACTTTCCTCACTCCCCGCCCTTGGCTCCGCCGCGCCGATAGGCATGACGCTGCCCCGGCTCAAAGGCGCGTTCTTCTTCTGCAAAGGCACAAACCGCCGTATGCGCGACCTCTCCCGCGACCCGATGAGCAACGGCTCCGTAATACGCATCCTGCCCGGATGCGACGCTTACGAAATGATCGCCGACAACCCCGTGAAGCCCACGTCCGAACTGCCCTCCCACCTCGCAATACACGACAGCCTGCTGGCGAAAGGCTCCGCGTTCCGCGCCGTAATCCACACCCACCCCACCGACCTCGTGGCAATGTCGCACAACCGCGAGTTCCTCAAGCCCGGAAGGCTCACCCGCCTGCTGTGGTCGATGATACCCGAAACACGAGCTTTCTGTCCGAAAGGCTTGGGCATCATACCTTACCAAATGCCTTCGAGCGTGAAACTGGCCGAAGAAACCGTGAAAGGCCTGCGGGAACACGATGTCGTGCTGTGGGAGAAGCACGGCGTGGTGGCCATAGGCAACGACGCGCTCGAGGCGTTCGACCAGATTGACGTACTCTCGAAAGCGGCCCAAATTTACCTGCAAGCCCGCAGCATGGGTTTCGTACCCGACGGGATGACAGACGAAGCGATGGACGAGCTGCGCGAAGCGTTCAACCTTTGACGACGCGCAACGCGGCCGCACTGACAGCTGCGGCGCAGGGATTGACCCTCCCCGCGCCG
>CAZLLM010000021.1:0-8872 GCA_964560405.1 uncultured Prevotella sp. | reverse complement strand
GCCGTTGCCGGAACGCCTGCCGCTCTTGCGCGGCCTCCCGCCGGCATGCGCTTCGCTGATCTCCGCGGCGGCCTTGAAGTCCTCTCTGCGTTTCGCCGCCGCGATGAAGCCCGCTGCGCTGCCCCGTCCGGAAGTCTCTTTGCAAATCCGGGATGCGCCATTGTCTCCGTCATTCACGCGGATGCTTTCCTGAAAAATGAGTCCGTCCACCTCTTCACCGATACGGTTGCGGAAACGGACCGGTTCGGAAGAAGCGCACGGGGCAGACTCCTGCATGCCGCAGGAATACTGATGATAAGCGTTTCCACTCCTATTGATAAAGCGGGTGCGACCGGTTCGGCATGCCGGAGAGGCCGCTGAATAAGCAAGGGGCGTTATTTGTCTTTTTAATCATAAAATCCGCAAGTTTCCTGACCTGAAGACAAGAAAACTTGCAGATTTGTCAAAGACTATTATAAATCAATCTGTTGAATGTCAGTAAATAAAATATTTTTAAGGGACGACTATATCGCATCAGCCTGTCGGCTTTCGGGCAGTTTTTCCTTATATTTGTACAATTATTGCGTATCAGTTTTTTGAAAAACGAAAAATATGATTAGAACAGTGGCAATGAAAGTCACAGGATTGGGCAGTACGGTGGCAGCTTTTGGTGCGGAGAGCGCGTTGTGCGGAATGCCCGGCGTAAGTTCGGCTTCCGCAAATGCGGTGACTGGCATTGTGACGGTGGAATACGATGACCATCAAGTGAATGAAGCGGTCATTTCAAAATGGATAGGGAAAGCCGGGCTGAAACCTGCGGGCGAGGAATACAGTCATGCGGCCGCTCGCGATAAATTTTATGCGGACTTAAAGGAACGAGTGGCGGTGGCGTGGCTTTCCGCCGTTGTCGTATGCCTGACAAGCGTCTGCACGGAAGACGCTTGGCTGTTGGGGATTGTTTCGGCGATAGCCGCACTTCCGGCAATGGCGTACGGAGGCAGCGTTTTCTTCTTAAACACAATACGCCAGATAAGGCTTGGAGGCTTTTCAGCGGATGCGCCGGTCGCTTTAAGTTCTGCGTTCGCTTATCTTATAAGTCTTACAGGTGTTTTGTTCCCCAGTTTCTGGCTCGACAATTACGGATGGCCGCCTTTTTATTTCAACGCGGCAGCCTTGATAATAGCTTTCGCAGCCACGGCTCGTCTGTACGAAGAAAAATCGATGCGCAAATATGAAATGGCGGCAAGCGCGTTGGCCGCTATGATACCGAAGCAGGCTCAGTCAGTGTCAGAGGATGGCGAAAAGGCTATGCCTGCCGCATCGTTAATGCGCGGAGACAGAATAAGAGTAAACCCCGATGAAAGATTTGCCGCGGACGGGAGAATAATAGAAGGCGAAACTTACGCCGACGAAAGCATATTGGTTGAAGACGCGTCAGATGTATTCAAGGGCACGGGTGATAAAGTGTTTGCTGGGACAAAGAACTGCGGCGGCACGGTAGTAGTGGAAGCGGAAACGATAGGCTCCGACACTGTGCTTATGCGCCTTGTTGAAATGCTGCGCAACGCACAAGGCTCAAAAGCCCCGTCGCAAAAAACAGCGGGCAAAATCATCTCCGTTTTCGTGCCGGTTGTTCTGGCTCTGTCGCTTCTTTCATTCGCGGCATGGCTGAATGCTTACGACATTTACTCTATTTCGCGGGGTATGACGGTCTTTTTAGCGGTAATGGCGGTTGTCTGTATGTCCGCTTTCTGTACTGTCGCCCCCTTTTCTTTTGCCGCGACCGTTAGCAGGGGCGCGTGGTCGCATATTTTCTTCAAAGGAGCGGCGGCATTGGAAACGATGAGCAAAGCGGATGTCGTTGTTCTCGACGACGTGTGGGCGTATGTTTTAAGCAAACCTTATGTGGTGGAAAAATATTTGTCGGAGAAGTGTACGGCTTCAGACCTTTCCGCATTGTACGGTCTGAAAAAAAACTCGGACACGCATATTTTAGGTGCAGCATATGAATATGTAAAGCAAATGCTGACAGACGCAGGAAAGGAAGTCGAAGAAAATGACAACAGAGGTTCCTGCATATCGGCAGAAAGGGATGCGCAGGCGATGACGGCCTGCAATTCGCCGGGAAGCGGAGAATATTGGGTGGGCGATGCCTTGTCCGCAAAGAAGAACGGCGCGGAAGACGCTTGCCGGAATGTTGTTTTTAGCGATATTACAGAAGACTGCGAAATTGTGTATTTCGGAAAAGGCAATGACGTGCTGGCGGCGTTTGCCGTTAAAGGGAAAGTGAAGAAAACAGCGAAAAACGCAGTCCGCAAACTCCGTGCGAGAGGAAAGCGGGTAGTGTTGCTGTCGGACGGTAGCGGGAAGATTTCTCCGGCTTTAGGAAAGGAATTAGGGGCGGACAAGGCAATCGCAATAACTTCGCATGACGAAAAGGTCGGGTTTCTAAATGATTTGAAAAAGAGAGGAAACACCGTCGCACTGGTCAGCGGGGCAGAGGATAAGGCGAAGCCGGAAGAAGCCGATGTATATGTGACGATAAATAACGAACCAAGCGCGGCGGTTTTCCCGGCGGATGTGGTTTTGGCAAGCGGAAATCTTGCTTGCCTTGCCAAAGCGTTCAGCCTTTCACAGGAAACAGTGTCGCTGATTCGCAGGAATGTCAATCTTGCCGCTGTATATAATGTGGCAGGTATATTGGCCGCGTCGGGCGCGTTGCACTCCGTATTCAATTCGATATTGAGTCCGGCAATGGCGGCGGCAGCCTCGATGTGCTTCGCGGTTTTTGCCGTTCACAGCTGCCGCTCATTATCGTAGTTCATGTAAAAACAGCTGAAGTATAAAACATACGACAAAATGAAAGCAGAACTATTTTGTCTGGCTTTGCTGGCAACAGCAGCTGATGTGGAAGCACAAGCTCCGTTTTTCATAGAGCTTGCGGACACAAAACCTTGTTCAAGCGTTTCAGAGTGGAACGAGAAAGTTAAAGAGACAGCAGCCGCGTGGGGCAGCATAAATGTAAGGTATCCGAAAAAGACGATACCTGAGAACCTTAACAAAAAGTGGACAGTCAAGGCATGGCGTGGTCAGCGCGTTAACGGGCAGGCGGTATTGTACACGCCGAAAGAGTTGCAAAACGTAACCTTAACGGCGACTGACTTGAAAAACGGGAAAAATACTATACCATCGTCCGCGGTAAAGCTGTCGTTTGTCAGGTATGTCATGACTGATGAGCTTAATAAGGACGGAAAAGGCAGCTGCGGTGACCGTTCCGACAAAGCCGAATGGGATTCGTCCTTAGTAGCCGACCTCCTGGACGCTTCAAGGTCAATGCCGGTGGAAGCTTGTTCTGCCCGTCCTGTATGGGTGAATGTTTGGATTCCCTCTGACGCTGTTCCCGGCGTATATCGGGCGGAAATCCGCATAAGTGCGGACGGGTTGAAGCCGATGTCTTTGCCGTATGAGGTAACCGTTTCCAAGCGTGTGCTTCCTGAACCCAAGAACTGGGACTTTCATCTGGATTTGTGGCAGAACCCGTATGCGGCAGCCCGGTTCTATGATGTCCCGTTGTGGAGCAAGGAGCATTTCGACTATATGCGCCCTTTAATGAACTGGTATGCAAATGCTGGCGGGAAAGTCATAACGGCATCGGTCATAGACCGCCCGTGGAACGGTCAGACGGAAGACCCGTTCCACAGCATGATATTCAAGAAAAAGAGAACGGACGACAGCTGGAGCTTCGACTATACTGTTTTCGACAAATGGGTTGAGTTCATGATGTCCTGCGGGGTTACGGAGCAGATAGACTGCTATACGGTAGTGCCTTGGACATTGGCGTTTGATTATTATGATGAGGCTACGAATACTGTAAAAACAGTAAACGCCCGACCGGATGAGGAGGCGTATCGCGGATATTGGATTCCTTTCCTCAAGGATTTCGCCGGGCATTTGAGGGAAAAAGGATGGCTTGACCGCACAGCGATAGCGATGGATGAACGTCCTAAGGAAGCCATGGAAGCCGCGAGGAACGTCATCCATTTGGCTTGTCCCGAATTAAAGATAGCAGGGGCGATACACTATTATCCGGAAGTGGAGCCTGACGTATATGATTTGAGCTTAGCTTATGGCGAAACGCTGCCCGCAGAAGTGCTGGAGCGGCGTATGAGGGAAGGCAAGAAAACAACTTTCTATACCTGTTGCGCGGAATCATACCCTAATACCTACACTTTTTCCGATCCGGCCGAGGCGGCATGGATTCCCCTGCATTCCGCAGCGTTGGGCGTAAGCGGGTATTTGCGATGGACATTCAACAGTTGGACGAAGAACCCCTTGCCCGACACGCGCTTCCGCACATGGGGAGCCGGCGATTGCTATATTGTATATCCCAATTCGTCAAGCATCCGGTTTGAACGTCTCGTAGAGGGTGTTCAGTACACGGAAATGATAAGAATCCTAAGAGATGAATTTGCGCGGAGCAACGACACGCACAAACTCAAGCTGTTGAATGATGCCGTTTCAAAATTCGCTTCAGTGAATTTGAAATACGGCGAAGCCACGCAAATGGTGGACGAATTCAAGTCAGTATTGGACAAACTATGACTGAAATTCGGGCATGCAAGAGGAATGGCGGAGCTATTGTACGGAGAGGTTCGTTATGTTTTTCGAGGAACAGGAGAACAACATAAGGCGGGCAGGCTCGCAGAGGCATATCTTTGCCGGATTTTCCACAAGCGCATTTCATTCGGAATCATGTCTGATATGCGGCGGAATATGTCAGACATATTTCAAACACGTTTGATGTACGGCGAAATACATTGGAAACAATTTAACTTATAAAATGGACAGGAATGGGAATTTTCGGATTCTTATCTCGCGACAGGCGGCAGAAACTTGATACGGGCTTAGACAAGACAAAAAAGTCTTTATTCGACAAGTTGTCACACGCCATAGCGGGCAGAAGCCAAGTGGACGACGATGTGCTTGATGCGTTGGAGGAAACCCTGATTATGTCGGATGTGGGCGTTGAAACCACGCTCGATATAATAAAAAGGGTTCAGGCGCGTGTCGCCCGCGACAAATACGTCAGCACAGACGAGCTGAACCGCCTGCTGTGCGAGGAGATTGAGGAAATGCTCGCATTGAACAGTCCGGACGCGCCTCCTGTTTATGAGATAGGCAGACGCGAGACCCCCTATGTAATGTTGGTCGTAGGAGTGAACGGCGTGGGGAAAACCACTACGATAGGGAAACTTGCGTATATGGCGCATAAGGCCGGACTGAAGACAGTTCTCGGCGCGGCGGACACATTCCGCGCCGCCGCGATAGAGCAGCTTGCCGTGTGGGGTGAGCGTGTCGGAGTCCCGGTGGTGCGGCAGCAGATGGGAAGCGACCCGGCGAGCGTGGCGTTTGATACGCTGCGTTCCGCCGTTGCGAGCAAGGCGGATGTTGTTATAATCGACACGGCCGGCCGTCTGCACAATAAGACAGGGCTTATGAACGAGCTGGCGAAAATCAAGAACGTCATGAAAAAGGTCATTCCGTCCGCTCCCGATGAGGTGTTGCTTGTCCTTGACGGCTCAACCGGTCAGAATGCGTTTGAACAGGCGAAGCAGTTCGCTTTGGCTACGGAGGTGAATTCCTTAGCCGTTACAAAATTGGACGGCACGGCGAAAGGCGGAGTGGTGATAGGCATTTCAAACCAACTTAAAGTCCCCGTGAAATACATAGGGTTAGGAGAGAGAATTGACGACTTGCAGCCTTTCGACAGAAGGGATTTCGTCCGTTCGCTTTTCAGCCAAAAGTAAGGCGTCCGGCAGGCGATGGCAAAGACTGTGGATATAATAACAATGGGTTGTTCCAAAAACCTTGTTGATTCGGAGCGTCTTATCTACGAATTGGGCGAATTAGGGTTTGAAGTGCGCCATAATCCGAAAAAAATCCGCCGCGGAGTCGTGATTGTCAATACATGCGGGTTTATAGAGACGGCAAAACAAGAGAGCATCAACATGATTTTGGAGCTCTGCCAGGCGAAAGAAAAGGGGCGCATTGAGAAACTTTACGTGATGGGGTGTCTTTCGCAGCGTTACAAAGAGCAGCTGGAGAAAGAGATACCCCAGGCGGACGGGTATTTCGGCAAATTCGACTGGAAAGGCGTATTGAAACGGCTTGGCGGGTGCCCCGGCAAAACAGCGGCCGGCAGCCGTAATTGTCCGTCCTGCGGAACTGTTGCAGGCGTGTCAGGAAAGGCAGGCAGGACGGCGGCTGTGCCGTCCGGCAAACGAGTGATAACGACTCCCCGGCACTATTCGTATATAAAAATATCTGAAGGATGCGACCGCAGATGCGCCTACTGCGCGATACCTCTTATCACGGGCCGTCAGGTAAGCCGCAAAATGGAGGACATAGCTGCCGAAGTGCGGGATATGACGGCGCAGGGTGTCAAGGAGTTCCAGATAATAGCGCAGGACTCCACCTCTTACGGCACCGACATCTACAATCGGCGCGCCTTATGCGGTCTGATGGAAATGTTGTCGGACATAAAAGGAGTCGAATGGCTGCGTTTGCACTACGCTTACCCGAATGATTTCCCCGAAGACCTGTTGCGCGTCATGAATGAACGCGACAACATCTGCAAGTACTTAGACCTGGCTTTCCAGCACGTTAATGACGCTGTGCTTTCCCGAATGCGGCGCGGCTTCACACGCGAAGAAACGTATGCCCTTATAAGGGAAATACGCGGGCGGGTGCCGGGAATAGCTTTGCGGACGACTTTGATGGTTGGGTTTCCTGGCGAGACCGATGCCGCTTTCGAAGAACTTGTGGATTTCGTGCGCGATGTGCGCTTTGAGCGCATGGGGGCGTTCGCTTACAGTGAGGAGGAAGGCACTTACGCGGCGGCGCATTACAACGACTCTGTCCCCTCGGAGGTCAAACAGGAGAGGCTGGATTATCTGATGGCCGTGCAGCAGCGCATCTCGGCCGAGATTAATTCCCAAAGAGAGGGCAAGTCGTTCAAGACCGTGATAGACCGCGTCGAAGGCGGATATTATGTGGGGCGTACCCAGTATGATTCGCCGGAAGTGGACGGAGAAGTGCTCATAGATGTGCGAAAACAGAAAGCGAGAGGCAGGGAGCTCGAAATAGGCGGGTTCTATCAGGCCGTCGTAACATCGTCATCGGAATTCGACCTCTTCGCCGAGGTTAATGAGTGAACGCGCCCCGTTTTCCAGCTGTACAAGACAATCATTCATGCCCAGATATGAACAACAAGGAACTGCTCTCTGTTTTGTCGCGAAAGACAAACGCTGCGCCAGCCGAAGTGCAGGAACGGATAAACGCCCTCAACTCGGTTGTGAGTTCGTTGAGCGAAGACGAAACCCTGTCAATAAAGGGCTTCGGCACATTTGAAGTGAAAAAACGCATGGAGCGCGTCGCCGCGAATCCGTCCACAGGGCGAAAGGTGCTGGTCCCGCCAAAACTTGTGCTGGTATTCAGGCCAGCGACTGCCCTCAAGGAAGCTGTGAACGGCAGGCAGCCCGAAATGTAAGCAGCAGTATAAAATGGAGAAGAAAAGCATACGCGACTTGGCGGAAGCCGTTCAGCGGGCGCGCCCCGAGCCGCACGAGAAGGCCGAAAACTTCGTGCAGGAGTTCTTTAGTGTGATAAGTCAGGCTCTTGCCCGCGAGCGCTTCGTGAGAGTGAAAGGGCTCGGCACGTTCAAGGCAGTGGATGTCTCGCCACGTGAAAGCGTGAACGTGAACACCGGCGAGCGGATTGAGATTGAGAGGCATTTGAAAGTGACTTTCACGCCCGACAACGCGATGCGCGATACCGTGAATCGCCCTTTCGCGCATTTGCAGGCGTTTGAGATTAACGAAGGCACGGACTTGGACGTGATGTCCCAGACAGAAGGCTTTGCGCTTGAAGATATGGAGTCCTCCAACCGCGCCCCGGAAGCTCAGGAGGCATCCGCCGGTGAAGCTCTCCCCCCGCAAGGCGGGCGGTCTGCCGACGGCTATGCGGAAGATGCGGCCGTAGATATTGTCGTGGAGGAAACAGAGACAGGATTGTCCGACGGCGCGGGAAGCGCGTCCGGTGCTGAGGATACCGGCGGCGGCTCCGCCGGCGGAGCGGAAGAGCGCGGAGACGAAAGCGGGGCGGCATGCGGCGGCGCGGCGGACGGCTCGGAAGAGGAAGACTCCGTCGTGGGCCATGCTCAGTACGACACGGAGGACAGCGGGACCGTTCCGCCGGAAGAGGAGGAAGGCGCTTGCGGCTTGCCGCTTGAGGAAGAAGGCAAGCCCGGACCGGCCGGCGGGCACCGCCGCATGAAAATGGCTCTTGCGGTGCTTTCGGGAATCGCCCTCCTGTGCGCGGGCTATGCGGCCGGATATTACCGCGTGATTGATGTGAAAGGCATGCTCAGCCCCGCACGGCAGTCCGTGGCGGGCGGGGCTGCGGAGGCGGCGGCCGCGCAGTCTGCTGCCCCGCGGCGCAAGCCCGCGGCCTCCGCGGAGCGGAATAGGCCGGACGCGGACACGGCGGCCGTGCGCATCCCCGCGCCGATTGTAGAGGCCAAGCCGGGCGACAGGCATTTAATCACGGGAATAAAAGGCGTTTACAGGCTGAAACCCGGCGACGGTCTGCTGCGGATTGCCCGGAGAGAATACGGAAGTGAGGAGTTCTTAAAGTACATTCTGCGGCTGAACGAGTTCCCCGACCCCGACAACATAGCCGTCGGGACGGAGATAAGACTTCCGCAGTTGGCTCTCCGCGACAGCGTATAGCCCCCTTCCCCGCAAGTGCCAGCGGCTTGCGGAAGAATGGAAAGCACCCCCTTGCGGCGTACAGGCGGAAACAAACCCTGTGCGGGTTCGCCGCCCGCTTCCCG
>CAZLLM010000020.1:0-8975 GCA_964560405.1 uncultured Prevotella sp. | reverse complement strand
GGGGTGCGGCCGCCGGTGCGTATGCCGCGTGTGCCGCGCCGGTCAGAATGCGTTTCTTTTTCCCCCTCCCCTTATCCGGTTCCGGCGAAAAAGCGGCTCTGACGGCCGGGATATGCGGAAAAAACGATTTTTTTGCATAAAAATGTTAGAATTTCAATGAAAATACGTTTTTTTTTATATTTTTGCGCCCGATTAATGTAAAAGTGTATCGATTGGTTCGGAAAGGGGCAGGCCGGACGGTGCGGAAGTGAATGACAGCCCCGTTAAAAACAGTTATGCGTATGAAAAGGAATTTTAAGCCGGCCTTGCGGCTTCGGCGAGTGTTAATGCGAATGCGGCGGCCCGCCTGTTGCCAGGGCGGGGCTTCCGGAGCTTGCGGCGGCGCCTCTCCTTTGGCAGGTGATGAAAGGGATGATGAAAGGCGCGCCGGAGATTAAATTGTAAGAAAAAACACACAAAAGTCAGGTTTATGAAAAAATTAATTTTGCTATTTGGGGCCGTCTTCGGCCTGGCGCTTTCCGTTTCGGCGCAGACCAAGGTTGCCTCGGGCCGCGTCGTTGATGAGGCGGGGGAGCCGGTCATCGGAGCCACGGTCATTCTCAAAGGCAATCCGACGGTGGGGACTTCCACGAACGAGAAAGGGGAGTTCACGCTCCGGGGATTGCCCGCGCAAAGCGTCCTGCAGTTTTCCTACATAGGATACCAGGCGCAGGAGCAGCCTGCGGGTGCGAATATGCTTGTGAAGTTCGAGCGTGATGCGCACGCCCTCGAAACTGTTGTCGTAACCGGCATGAACAAGGTGGACAAGCGCCTCTTCACTGGGGCGTCCGAGAGCCTTAACAGCGAGATCCTCCTGAACGGAGTGGCCGACATCAGCCGCTCGCTTGAGGGGCACGCCGCCGGGGTCTCTGTCCAGAACGTCTCGTCGACTTTCGGCACGGCGCCCAAAATCCGCGTGCGCGGCGCCACCTCCATCCTCGGCAACTCGAAGCCGCTGTGGGTGGTGGACGGCGTCATAATAGAGGATGTTACCGACATCAGCGCGGACGACCTTACTTCGGGCGACGCCGTTACGATGATAAGCTCGGCAATCGCCGGCCTGAACTCCGACGACATCGAGAGCATCAATGTCCTGAAGGACGGCTCTGCCACCTCCATCTACGGGGCTAAGGCCATGGCCGGCGTGATTGTCGTCACAACGAAGAAAGGGCGCCCCGGAACCGCCCACCTTACCTACATGGGCGAGTTCACGACCCGTCTGAAGCCTAATTACAACCAGTATAACATAATGAATTCGCAGGAGCAGATGGGCGTTTACCAGGAGCTGGCCTCGAAAGGCTACTTCAACCTCTCCGAAACGCTCCGCGCGAGCGAGTACGGCGTGTACGGGAAGATGTACAGCCTCATCAACACCTACGACCGCACAAACGGCATGTTCGGCCTCCCGCATACCGAGCAGGCAATGAACGAATACCTGCGGGCTGCCGAGTACCGCAACACAGACTGGTTCGACGAGCTGTTCAGCAATTCAATCATGATGAACCATTCGGTGAGCCTTTCGCTGGGCGGCGACCGCGCCACATCGTACATGTCGCTCAGCGTGATGACCGACCCGGGATGGTACGAGCGCAGCGAGGTGTCGCGCTATACGTTCAACGCTAACACTTCGTTCAAAATCTCCGACAACTTGTCGTTCAACATTCTCGGTAACGCCAGCTACCGCAAGCAGGAAGCCCCCGGAACGCTCAGCCAGGACGTAGACCCGGTGTACGGCGAAGTGAACCGCGACTTCGACATCAACCCGTTCAGCTTCGCCATGAACTCGTCGCGGACGCTCGACCCCAAGGAGGACTATGTGCGGAACTACACATCGTTCAACATCTTCGAGGAGCTGGACAACAACTATATCGAAATGAACGCCACCGACCTGCGCTTCCAGGGCGAGCTGAACTGGAAAATCCTCTCCGGCTTGGAATTCAATTCGCTGGCTTCGTTCCGCTACACCGCCACATCGATGGAGCACCACATCAAGGACGAGTCGAACCAGGCGCGCGCCTACCGCGAGATGAGCGACGCCGTGGTGCAGCAGAACAACCCGTGGCTCTACCAGGATCCCGACCAGCTGAACTCCCTGCCGGTGACAATCCTGCCGAACGGCGGCATCTATGAGAAACGCGAATACAAGTCGCCGAGCTTCACCATACGCAACTCCCTGACTTGGAACAAGACCTTGTTCGACGACCACATAGTGAACGCCTACGGCGGAATGGAAATCACATCGGTTGAGCGGACCAACGACTGGTTCCGGGGCTGGGGAATGCAGTACGCGCAGGGCGAGACGGCGTTCTACAACTACCTCGCCTTCAAAAAATCGTCGGAGCAGAACGCCGACTATTTCACCCTCTCCAACACCCGCCGCCGCTCTTCGGCGTTCTTCGGAACCGTTAACTACTCTTACAAAGGCAAATATTCCATTAACGGGACTTTACGTTACGAGGGGACAAACCGGCTGGGCAAGGCGCGGTCGTCGCGCTGGCTGCCCACGTGGAACGTCGGCGCGGCATGGAACGCCCACGAGGAGAAATTCTTCGAGTCAATCAGCAGCGTCATGTCGCACATGACCCTCAAGGCTTCTTACAGCCTTACGGCCGACGCGGGCCCCGACTACATATCCAATGCAATCGCCATCCTCCAGAGCTTCAACACGCCGTACAGGCCGAGCGCCGGCGACAAGGAGACCGGGCTGGAAATATATATGCTCGGAAACGACGCGCTGACATACGAGAAGAAGCATGAGTTCAACTTGGGAACGTCGCTGGGCTTCCTGAAAAACCGCATCAACCTCGACTTCGACGTGTACTGGCGCGACAACTACGACCTTCTGGGGCGGACTAACACGCAAGGCGCCGGCGGCGAAATATGGAAATACGCCAACATCGCCGACATGGAGTCGAAAGGCGTGGAGTTCACGCTTTCCACGCACAATATCGACACGAGGGATTTCAAATGGAACACCGACCTCACCTTCTCGTGGACCAAGCAGGAAATCACCGACCTGCGCACCGACGCCAACATGATGAACCTCGTGGAGGGCACAGGATACAACCTCGAGGGCTATGCGCCCTATTCGCTCTTCTCGATACCGTTCAAAGGCCTCGACGAAGAGGGATTCCCCATCTTCGAGCTCGGAGGGGAGACCATCACGAAGAGCGAATATTCGAACATCAACTTCCAGGAGGCGGACGAAGAGTTCCTGAAAACACTGAAATACGAAGGGCCTACCGACCCGAGCTATACGGGCGGCTTCGGAAACACCTTCACGTACAAGGGCTTCCGCCTGAACGCCTTCATGACCTACGGCTTCGGCAACGTCGTCCGCCTCAATCCGGTGTTCAAGTCCTCGTATTCCGATTTCTACGCCATGCCCGACGAGTTCAAGAACCGCTGGATGGTTCCGGGAGACGAGAAACACACCGATGTCCCTGTCATAGCCAGCCATCGCCAGCTGTCAGTCTACGGGGCTACCGCCGTACAAAGAGGCTACAACGCCTACAACTTCTCTACGGCGCGCATCGCCAAGGGCGACTTCATACGCATGAAGGAGATCTCGCTCACCTACGACTTCCCGAAGCAGATGATAAAGTGCCTGCGCATGGACAACCTCTCGCTCAAAATGCAGGTTACGAACCCGTTCCTGATTTACGCGCACGAGTCGCTTAACGGGCAGGATCCGGAATACGTGCAGTCGGGCGGCGTGTCGTCGCCGCTGGCGCGCCAGTTTACGTTTACCCTGAAGTTCGGTTTCTAAAAAATACGGATTATGAAAAAAGTGAATTATATAGCTTGCAAGTTCGGGACGGCTCTTTTGGCGGCGGCGGCGCTGTTCTCGTGCGACGACTATCTTGACAAGATGCCCGACAACCGCACCGACCCGGAGCATCTCAGTTCGGAGCAGATGTCGAAGATGCTCGTCTCGGCCTACGCCATGTCGCTGCCTGTGTGCATGCAGGAGCTGATGTCGGACAATGTCACCGATTACGGGCGGCGCATCGACGCGGGGAGCAGCCTCTTTGAGGAGGCGTACCTTTTTACCGACATCCTCTCCGACGCCACCGATTCGCCCTCAGACGTATGGGCGGCCAACTACAGCGCAATCGCCGCGGCTAACACGGTGCTGGAAGCCATAGAGCAGCAGGTGGCAGAGGGGAAGAGCCCCGACGGCTTCGCGGCGCAGAAGGGCGAGGCCCTGCTTTGCCGCGCATACGCCCACTTCACGCTGTGCAACGCTTTCTGCCAGGCCTACAACGAGCAGACGAGCGCCACCGACTTGGGCATCCCCTACGTGGAGAAGCCTGAGAAGACCGTCTACAACCAGTACGAGCGCGGCACGGTGGCCGAAGTCTACGAGAAAATAGCCCGCGACATCGAGGAGGGGCTTCCCCTGATTGACGACACGAAGTACACACAGCCGAAGTACCACTTCAACCTCCGTGCGGCGCGCGCTTTCGCGGCGCAGTTCTACCTCTACTACCTCAAGCCGGAAAAGGCCGTCGAGTACGCGGACGCGGCGATAGGGGAAGACCCGACACCGCTGTTCCGCAACTGGTCGCCATGGCTGAACGACTGCACGTCGTCGGAGGAGTTCACCAACGTCTACGTCGCCTCCGACGAGAACGCCAACTTCTTCATCCAGGGTTTCTCCAGCCTTTTCTTCCGCCACGGTCCAGGCCGGTATGTGCTCACGTTCCAGCTGATGGGGCAGACATTGACGAGCGCAGGCCCATGGGGGACGTACGGGATGCAGCCTTACGGCCAAACATTCCACTTTACCAACGGCGGGCAAGGGTATTTCCTGCCCGTGCAGAGCGAGTACTTCATGTACACGGACGAAGCGGCGGGCATAGGCTACCCGTACTTGGTGCAGGTGGTGTACAGCGTCGAGAAGACCATTATCGACCGCGCCGAAGCGCACGTCATGCTGAAAGAGTACGACCTGGCGGCGCGCGACCTGAACTGGTTCTACGAGCAGGCCGATACGGATCCTGAACATCCGTTGGAAATAAACTCCACAGCCGAGGAAATCGCGGAGTTCTACGCCGACGGCGACCCGCGCTACTCCAAGCCGCTCGCCCCGCGCTTCGCCGTCGAGGAAGGGATGCAGACGCAGATGATCAACGCCTGCCTGCACGCCCGCCGCATAGCCGGAATACACACGGGAGTGAGGCTGCAAGACCTGAAACGCTACGGCATCGCCTACGACCACTTTGTGGACGGCGGCAACAACATCTCTGTCGAGCCTTACGACAAGCGCCTCGCCATACAGATACCCGACATCGTGGCGGAAGCGGGAGTGGAGAGAAACCCGCGTTAGAAACGTCTTAAAACACAAGAGAACATGAAAAAAGCATTATTATACATCACGCTGTCGATGGCGTGCGCGGCGTTCACCGCCTGCGGCGATGACGACCTCAGCAGCAACAGCGTCGTGAACGACCCGGTCAACGAGCCTACCGAGTTCGACAACTGGCTGGAGGAGAACTACCGCGCGCCGTACAACATCCGCTTCCTCTACCGATACGAGGACATCGAAAGCGACATGGACTACGACCTCGCGCCGGCCCGCGAAGTCTACTCGCGCATCATCGCCAAGATGATACGCTACCTCTGGCTCGACCCTTACACCGAGGTTACCGACATTCACTTCATGCGCGAATTCTCGCCGAGGCTTATACAGGTGATCGGCTCAGGAGCGTACAACACCAACGGGACCGTCCAGCTGGGAACCGCCGAAGGCGGGCTGAAAATCACACTCTACGTGGGCAACTGGCTCGAAGACTTCCTTGAAATCAACTACAACAACGGAGCCGACGAGACGGACGGATACACTGTGCACCTCCTCAGCAAGAACGACATCAACTTCTACTACCTGCACACCATCCACCACGAGTTCGCGCACATACTGAACCAGCACAAGGCGTACACCACCGACTTCAACACCATATCCAAGGGCGACTACGCCGCGCAGTGGAACTCGCTCAGCGACGCCGATGCCGCAGAGAAAGGCTTCATAAGCGCATACGCCAGCAGCGCGCCGGGCGAGGATTTCGTGGAAGTGTTCTCCTACTACGTAACCCTCTCCGACGAGGAATGGGCGGCGAGGCTCGTGCCGGCGGGAGAGACTGGCGCGGACCGCATCATGCGGAAGCTCGCCATCGTCAAGGATTACATGATGAAAGAATGGGGGATGGACGTGGAGCGGCTGAAAGAGGAATTAGACCGCCGCTACACCGAAATCGACGCCCTCGATTGGTCTGACTTTAACACGAAATGAGCGATATGAAAAAGACACTTTTGATAATGCAGGCCGCCCTGCTCGCGCTCGGAGCCTGCACAAACGATGTGGACGAGGTCTTCGACAAGCCGGCGTCCCAGCGCCTGAACGAGAGGATGCTCGAATGCCAGCGGCTGCTCGCCGCGCCGCAGCACGGATGGTCTTTCGTCTACTACCCCTCCCCAACGCGGCAGTTCGGCGGAAGCGCGTACATGGCCAAGTTCAGCCCCGACGGGAACGTGACGGTTACGGGGGATGTAGCCTCCGAATTGCATAAGGACGTCTCCGAGGTCATCACGAGCCACTACTCCATAAAGTCCTCGTCGAGCGTCGTCCTGACCTTCGACACCTACAACGACTACATCCACCACTGGTCCGACCCCGACCCCTACGGAGGCAACGCCTTCGAGGGCGACTTCGAGTTCGAGTACGTTAGCGGCGACGAGAGCCGGATGCTCTTCCGGGGAATCAAGACCGGCAACGAGATCATCTTCACCGCCCTCGGCGAGGACATCGTGGAGGCGGCGCGGAAAGTGGTCGGAATGCGCGAGGAGATAGCCGGCCAGCTCTTCTCCACATACGAGTGGAGCGACGGCGCGAGGCGCGACACCCTCTACGACAACGGCGCGTACAACGTCCTGACCCACTACCTCACCAGCGACACCGAAGGCGAATACGAGACGCTGCCCTACGCGTTCACTGAAACGGGCATATCGTTCTACGAGCCAGTCACCATAGGCGGCGTTACGGCGCAGAAGTTCGACTACGCCGGCGGCAGGCTCGTGGCGGCGGACGGCGTCGACGAGGCGGGGGCGAAAAAGGAAGTCTCGCTCACCGGGGCCCAGTGCGAGAACTTCGTCCATTACGACGACATCATCGGGACATACTCCATGCCCTGCATAATCGTAACCTCCCAGGGCACCCAGCAGGGCAACGCCAGAGTGACGCTTTCCGAAAAGGAGCGCCTGAAGACTTTCTCGCTCGACGGGATCCTGCAAGGCTACCCGATAGAGCTCGCCTACAACAAGGGCGACTGCTCGCTCTCCCTCACCACGCAGTACCTCGGCGAGCTGGCGGGGGAATACCTCTACCTCTGCCCGTGGGACACGGAGCTCGGATACCTCACATGGTCGTCCGGCGTAGGGATGACCCTCAGGCACAACGAGGGCGAAGGCGTGTCGTTCACATTCGAGGACAACGGGGTGTGGGGCGGCAACATCGTCAGCGGCCTGCTGTTCTACCTCTTCACAGGGCCTCCGAGCAGCGACACCACCGACGGCGCGGTGGCGCGGCTGTACGGCCTTACAAAACTGACCAAAATCAATTGACAAATGAAAACCACACAAGGTATGAAAAAAATAGGTTCTTTCCTTTTAGCCGGGCTCTGCCTGCTCGCCGCCGCATGCTCCGACGACGATGACGCGGCGCAGCCGTTGCAGATAAGCTCCGCCGACACCGGCTTCGAAGCGGACGGAGGCGAAGGCGGCATAGGCGTCGCCGCGCCCGGCGGGGTCGAAGCCGTCGCCGACAAGGACTGGATTGAAATCACCTCCGTAACGGCCGACTCGGTGCTCTTCCGCGTAGCTCCCAACCCCGAAGCCCTGCTGCGCACAGGCAAAATCACAGTCTCATCATCCGGCGGCCGCGAAGAAGTCACCATACTCCAAAAGGGCTCCACATTCGGCATATCAGGCGACAGCGTGGTAATTAAAGGCATGGGCGGCGAAAGGTTTGCCGTAGCCGTGAAATACACCATGAGCGGTGTCGCCAGCTTCGAAGTGGAAGGCAAGCCCGACTGGCTGACGATAACGCCCGTCAACGACAGCATCGTTTTCACCGCCACGCAGAACTTCGAAGAAAAAAGGACGGCGGAGCTAACATTCGTCGCCGGCTGGAAGAGCGTCAAGTTCAAAGTCTTGCAGAACGCCGTCCGCTGGCTGGCCGACATGAGCGGAAACGGGATTGAGGAAATACTCCTCACCGCCGACAAAGGCAGCATGTACGACGCTTTCCTGCCCACCGAAGACCTGCAGGATTACGACCCCGCCTATAAGGTGACCGTAGCGGCAGGCTGCGACTGGCTCACAATCGAAGAAGACCCGTGGGGCAACAACAATATGCTCGTGTACACCGCGAACGAAACGGGCAAGGCGCGCGCCACCGCGCTCGAAGTCACGGCGCAAGGCAAGACGCTTACCACAGTGCCCGTCTGCCAGCTTCCCGTAGACAGGAACGGCTCTTTCTTCCGCGGAACGTGGAAGATACACTCCACCACCCTTGATCCCGAGACAGGCTCCATGCTGCCGCAGGAGTCCTCGATAACCATCTCTCCCGTTTCGGCGTTTACGCCCGCTGTCCTCAACATCATCGGATTAGACCAGATGTTCGGAGAGCAGGACCCCGCCGAGGCCGATTTGAAGACCGGCGCTGACGGAATACCCTACGTGCAGCTCATGTGCCAGTTCACGGGAGCCGTCCTTACCGCCAACACCGGACAGACCTATGGCGTATGGCTTGTCCCCATGAGCGAGGAGGGTAGTTTGGTCGCAAACGAAGACTGCGGATGGAACATCGAGTACGACCGCGAGACCGACAACCTCGTGGTTGTGCCCAATGACAAGATAGTTACGGATCTTCCCGCGGC
>CAZLLM010000019.1:0-8994 GCA_964560405.1 uncultured Prevotella sp. | reverse complement strand
TCCTGCTGTCGGCGGCGTGCGGCGTCCTGCTGACGGCGGCGTGCACGGACGACGTTGACGAGTCGGACCTGTACTCTTTCACGGGCGAGACGATTACCTCTTTTCTGGAAGGCAGCGACGACTTCACGGACTTCGCCTACATACTGACGCGGGTCAGGCTGAGCGGCCGCTCGGAGTCCACGGTCTCGCAGCTTCTCTCGGCGCGCGGCAACTACACCGTGTTCGCGCCCACGAACGCCGCCGTGCGCCAGTACGTGGATTCCGTCTACGAGCAAAAGGGGTTCGACCTGCATCTGATCACCGATTCCGTGGCCGAATACATCGCCCGCAACTCGATTATAGACAACGGGGACGAGAAGGCGTATGAGACGACGGACTTCACGGTGGGCACACTCGCCAAGACGAACATGGACGACCGCTACATCACCGTAGACTTCGACACCGTGAGCGGCGGCAAGCTGGCCATCGTAATCAACAACTCGGCGATGATAGAGCTTCCCGACGTGGAGACTTACAACGGCTTCGTACACGGCATAGACCATGTGCTCAACCTCTCGCGCGCGACGGTGCCCGCCCTCATAGAGCAGGCCGGCAACCTGAAGATATTCAACGAGCTTCTGCGGCTTACCGGCTGGAACGACTCGCTCACGCTCTACCGCGACGAGGATTACGAGCAGAACCACCCGGAGATGGGGCCCGACCTGTACGCGAATCCGGTGCCAAACCCGGAGCACAGGTATTTCGGCTACACCGTATTCGCGGAGACAGACAGCCTCTTCAGTGCGAAATGGGGAATACCCGCGCCCGAAGTGGAGAACGGCATAGTGCAAAACTTCGATGCTATAATTCCGGCGATAACGGAACGCTGCAAGGAAGCGTATCCGCGCGCGGCGGGCGAAGACATGAAAAATCCAGACAACGCCGTGAACCAGTTCGTGGCGTACCACCTGCTGCCGCAGCGCCTCACGTGGGACAAGCTCGTGATACATTACCTGGAAATGGGGTACGGCTGGAACACGCCGTCGCGCCTGTCGATAAACTGCTTCCACTACTACGAGACAATGGGGCCGCACAGGCGCATGCTTAAGATAACGGAGGGCAAAAGCACTGACGGGAAGCGCATAAACCGGCACTCGACGTACGACCCTGACACCTACGAGGAGCGCCCCACCAGCCGCCCCGGCATAAACATCAGGTTCGGCAACGGCGACAACGCCAACAACGCGCTCAACGGCTTTTACTATGTAATCGACGACATCCTGATTTACGATGACGATGTCCCCAACAAGGTGATGAACGAGCGCCTGCGCTGGGACTTCACGGAGCTGTTCCCCGAAATGGCCACCAACGGATACCGGCGGTATGACGCCTCCGACCGCAACAGCACAGGCATACCTTTCCCGCGGGGCTATTTCAACAATCTTGATTTCACGGAAGAAAGCCGGGTGGTTTACCTGCCGTATTTCCACGCTGCAAGCCAGTCGAACTGGCAAGCCGACGAGTTCAACATAAAGGGACAGTACGACCTTACGTTCTCCCTGCCGCCGGTGCCTTACGAGGGGACTTACGAGCTGCGTATCGCGGCGCCGACAAATACAGGTTTTGGCATGGCGCAGTTTTATTTCGGCTCAGACAAAAACAACCTGCCGGCAGTGGGGCTTCCCATAGACCTGAGAGTGAACGCGACCAACCCCACAATAGGATGGGAGGTTGACACGGGCGAAGAAGACCACGATCGTGAGACTGACAAGAGAATGCGTTACCATGGCTATATGGCGGCGCCGCGCCATGACGGGATAGACAACGGCGGCTCGCCCGTGAGCTCCTCCATGCGCAACAACAGCAGGTACGTGGACAACCCGCGCAAGCGCGCGATAGTGTGGACGGGGAATGTAAAGCCGGAAGAGAGGTATTATGTCAGGGTGAAAGGCTTGCTGGCTAACACGGAATCCTGTTTCCTGCTGGAATACATGGAGTGGTGTCCGAAAAGCGTTTACGACGGCATAGTGCCGGAAGACCAGTGGTGAACGAACCGCCGGCAGGCGAGCCGGTCAGGCATCGGCTCGCCTGCCGGCGCGGATTCATGCCGCGGCGCTGCAAGCGGGTGATACGCGATATGCTGTCAATGACAGCGGGAATCATACGGGAAACGTTATTTTGATGAAGCCGGAATATTTTGAGGCGCAAAGGGCGGCGTTTCAGAATATTCCGGCTGATTTCGGACGCGGAAAAGCGGCGCGAAAGGCGGACGTGCGCGGGGCGGAAGCGGCAGAACCGCTCAGAAAGCGATTATTTTAAGGTGTTCCGAGAGGCGGAAAAGGCTGTTGCCAGCTCCGGCCTGCGTGTCGTCAATCAGCAGCAGCGTCTGCCGCCCGTCGGCGAGGCGCGGCCCGGGACACATCCCCTCGTAGTTGGCGAAGTTCATGCGCCGCAGGTTGAGGCGAGTGGTGAAACCGGCAATCTCGGCCTTTTCCATGTATGCGCCGTCAGGGAGGGTTTTCATTTCAGAGCCCTCGCCGATGGCGTTGCCCGCGCCGGGAGTGACGGCGAAAATGCGGCAGCGGGTCTTCGCTCCGATGTAGTTCCTTGGAACATACATCTCGCGTTCCAGCACTGCGATGCGGCCGTCGGGCAGAGCCGTTATTTCCGACACCCCGTGCAGATGCGCCCGTCCTTTGTCTTTCATCGTCGGCTTTTCCATGCGGTAGGCGTATTGCGCGACACATTGCAGCTTTTCGTTGAACGACAGAAGGCGCAGCGACAGGCTGCCGCTGCCGCCGTCGCGCCGCAGAGGGCTTTCTGTCATCGCGTAGAAACGTTTCGCGGGGGCGTGGTACGTGAGCGCCTCGAAGCCGCGGTTGGGCAGAATGCAGCCTTTGCCGAACATGGAGGGGACGGCGAGGCGGCGGCCGGTGAGCCGTCCGAGAGTGTCGTATTCGAGAATCTGCTGGTCGCTTTCGCCGCTGATGAAAAGTGTGCCGGTGATGCCGGAAAAGCAAATGCCTTCCTCGTCGCGGGGCGCGGCAGTCCGCGTTCCGCGCAGCGTGTCGGCTTTCGCCGAGACTATGCGTCCTGTGAGGGTGTCGATAATTATTGTGAATATTCTGAAGCCGCTTCTCTCCTCCTTGTCGCTTACGACGGCGTATCGGTTTCCGCCAAGCGGGGCGATGCCGCTGTAATTCG
Source organism: uncultured Prevotella sp. (assembly GCA_964560405.1). Classification (GTDB taxonomy): domain Bacteria; phylum Bacteroidota; class Bacteroidia; order Bacteroidales; family Bacteroidaceae; genus UBA6398. The sequence goes on along the minus strand of CAZLLM010000019.1, from coordinate 5,811 downwards.
CCCTCGCGACATCTTTGCGCGACAGCCTTTTCTGGCGGAACACGGCCGCGTCCTGCGCGTCTGCGGCCGCCGCGAACAGAAAGGCGAGAAATACAGCCAAGGCCTTGCGCATGCGTCATTCGGATGTTATGGCGAATCCCCGTGCCGTACCCGCGAATTCGGGGGAGAACTGGCATTGCACGTCGGCAGTGCCTGCGAGATACCGCCCGGCGCGGTCAACCGTGAATTCGCTGCTTATCTTGTGAACGCCTTTGCTCATGTGTTCGAAGAAGAACCCTTGTTTTGAGTCGCCGACGGCGTGGTAATAAGCCTCTCCGTCGCTCCATGTGTAGCCCGATGTACGCTTTACAGGCTCGAAGCACGCCGGTTTGGCGTCTTGCAGGCTCACGAAGTCAAAGTCGCGTGCCGCCGTAACTGTATATTCAACGCGGACGCGGCTTCCCGTTTTCAGCACGGCATTGCCTGAAACCGGCACATACCTGCCGTTTTTCTCGATGAGATACGTGCGTTTCACGGAGAGTTCCCCTTTGCTCTCGGCGGCTTCCGCAGCCGGCACGAATGTGCGGCAGTAGATTCCTCCCCACGATATGCCATCATCGTTCTTTGTTATGGTTATCGACACGGGCTTTGCCTGCAAAGTGTCAGAGGACAGGTCTTTCCGCATGTACCCTAATGTGGCGGCTGCTTGCAGGCTGTCTCCTGCCAGGTTGAGTTCCGTCCCGTTTTCGAGGGAGAGCGACGCTTCCGCCGGGCATGATGCGCTGAAATGCAGCAGCCCGTCTCCGTCGCCGGCTGAGCGCAGCAGCACATATACGGCATCGACCGTGCTGCGCTCGTTGTTCCACGACTGTGTGCGCTTTGCCTGCATGAGCCAGGCGAGCATTTGCTGAAGCATGGCCGTATCGCCGGGAACAATGAGGCGCAGCGCTTCGATTGCAGCTACATGGGTGGGTATTTTGTAACTGTCTGGCGTTGATTTGGCGCGGCCGGTGTCGAAATACCGCCCTATGTCCGGCCGGACGACGGTGTGTTCCAGCAGACTTTGCAGTTCGGCGCGAGCCTCGTCCTTGTATCCGGATTCGAAGAGTATTCCCGCTGACAGCGACTTGCTGTACATATCGCCGGTGACAGGATGCTTAGCGAGGATTTCCGTGAGCAGGCGGCGGTTGGCTTTTGCCGTCGGCGACAGGTCGTAAGTAGAGCGGCGCAGAATGTCCAAGTACGGGAGCATAGCGCTTTCTACGAACCTTGCCCGGCTTTCTTCCGTCGGCAGCTTTTTCATCTCCTTTACGCGCAGGGCGGCTTCCTTGTCCATATAGCCAATGCCTTTGGGGATTACGCCGGCCGGAATTTTCTCTCCTGTTATCGTTTCAAGGCGCACGAGCATATCAAGCACGCGCTCAGTAATGAACCAGCTGGATTTCATACCCGGAAACCAGCTCCACCCTCCGTCGCTTTGCTGCATCAGGGCAAGCCGCTCGAAAAAGCCGCGTGAACGGGCGGCGGCCGCGTCCGTATTAAACTCCTGCGCGAGTCCGTTGTTTCCGGCAGCCCAAGGGGTTTCTCCGAGTACGATGTTCCTGAGGTCTTCGTTTCGCAGGAGCGCGTTTTCAACGAGTGTGTCGCCGCTTTGCGCGGCAGCCTTTGTGATTTCAGGAAAAAGCCTTGCCATTGTCTGTTCGAGCGATGCGGCGTAAAATGCCGTAGCTATCGAAACAGCGTCTTTCTGCTTAGGCTCGGATATGCAAGGCAACGCCCGCACTGCATACCACAAGGGATTTGCGGTGTATTCTACGGTGAGGCGCGTGGCGCGGGCGTTGCGGGATATGCCGTCAAGGAGCGGGCTGATTTCTATTGTGTGGATGCCTTTGCCTTTCAGGGAGAACGGCAGAGCCGAGATGCTTTCGGTTTCATCGGACAGCACGGGGAGATAGTGCTGTTCGCCGTCGGAGAACTCGCCCGCGCTTGCTGTTATCTTGCATATAAGCAGAGGGCAGTCTTCGGGCGCGTTGAAATTGAAGCGGACTACGGTTTGCGAACCGCCTTCTAATTTGAATTGTTCCTGACGTATTTCGATTTCGGCCTCATTCCGCGCATCCAAAAGCACGAGCCGTGCCGTGCCTTCAAGGGCTTCCTCTTTCAGGTTACGCAGCGTCGCCGCGACAACCGCCCTGTCGCCCTTGCGGAGGTAGCGCGGGAGATTGGGCTGCACCGTGAAATCTTTGGCGACAACGGCCGTCGTGTCGAGCAAGCCTGTGTTCATGTCTTTTGTGTGCGCGAGCAATTTGAAATTCCACTTTGTCATGCTTTCGGGAACGGTGAACGAGATGGACAGGCCGCCGTTCTCATCCGTTTTCAGCGCAGGCATGAAGAACGCTGTTTCGGCAAAGTTCTCCCGCGCCGTTATCTCCGGGACGTTCCCCGCGCCGCTGTCTTGCCCTGCGGTGCTTTCAGATGTCGCAGCGGCATCATCTGTCGCAACGCCGTCTTCCGCGTCTGACCGTGCGTATTCTGCGCTTTTCGCAGCCATAAGCGATTTTCTTCCGGAAACATCTTGTCCATAGGCGGCTCCGCCTCTTATTTTTATTTCTTCCACAGAAAACAAGACATCCGCATTACTCGTCGCTGCCTCTTCGTAATCCGCCGCAAGCCAGGAAGAAGAAAACATATAGTTATGGAAATCATCGAAACGCAAAGCCTTTACGGAAAGGTGCTTGCTTCGTAAAACGCTGTTCAGAGTGAAAGGGAAGCAGCCTGAGACCCACCGTCCGGCCGGAATATGGCGGTAGAATCCGAGTTCCGCGTTCCAGCGGTTCGCGGAGAACATGTCAAGCGAAGCGTCGTAGAGCGCGGCTATTGCGGAGGCTTCCGCCGGGCTTCCGTCCGGCTCGAAGACATTCAGGCTCCATTCCTCTTTTTGGCCGGGTTGCAGCCGGTCGCGGAAGGAAGACCATTTGAAGCGCAGCTTTTTGTCGGGCGCGGGCTTGGCGAGCCGTTCCGTTTCGCAGTAAACCGTGCCGTCACGCATGAAGCCGAATACAACGGCTATGCCGTTGCCGTATTCTTCTTTGTACCGGCATTTCATGCTGACAACGGTGTCGTCCATGCTGATATGGCGGCTTTCGATTATCTTGTTGTTGCCAATCACGTGGCAGAAAGCATTCACGTCGTGCAGAGAAGTCCCCAACAGCAGAGTCATGTCGCTGTCGCGGGGGAGTTCGGGCGAAGTGGCGTAAGTCCAAATCGGGGAATCGTCCGCGGGCCGCTTGTCGTCAAGCGAAAACAGTATGAAATCGTCGCTGACAGTGTAGGCCGAATCGGTCTCGCCTGTTATTTTCGCTTCAAGGCGGTACCGCCCCGAAGCCGCCTCTTCCGGCAAGACGATTCTTTCGGGTTTGCCCGTGTCGAATTCCTTTGATGATATTTTTTTTGCGCCTTGTATTATGTAATATGTGCCTTTTCTTTTCAAAGGTGTCCCCGATGCGTTTTCCAAGGAGAAAGTGACTGCCGGCAGATTGCTTTTCAGTATCCGGTCCGGGAGGTCGCAGCTGAAGAAGACAGGCTCTTTCCCTACGGCGACCCTTGCCGTGGCCTCCTGGCTCTCTCCGTCGGGCGAGGTGACGGTGATGTATGCCGTGAAACCGCAGGCGGCGGCGCGGCGCAGCGGCATTGCCTCGTTCTGCGGCGGAACGAGGGGGATTCGCACGGCGAACTTCCCCTCGCCGTCGGTTGTGGACGTGTCCCTGAACACGGTGTTCTCCGCGTTGTCCGCGGCAACCGTCTTCCACGCATACATGTCGCGTTTCACCTCATAAATGACCCTCGCCCCCGCCACGCCCGTTTCCGTAAACGTCGTGGCGCGGCATTCCGCGCTTACGGTGTCGCCCAAGCTATAAGCGGCATCGGGCTCCGTCACGTCTATTCTGAACGTGGGGCGTTTGTATTCCTCGACCCTGAAATGCGCCGCGCCGAGATCGCCGGCTTCCACGCGGAACATTCCCGGCAGGCAGGTCTGCGGCAGTTCGAACTCTGCGCCGAACGCCCCGAACTCGTCGCTCGACGCCTCCTTCTTGTCCAGTTCCTTCGAGCTGGTGTCATAGAGGGCTATGGTCATTTTCTGGTCGTACAGAACGTTGAAAGCGTCCCCCTTGCGGTCGTAGACTATTCCGCCCACGCGGACTTTCTGCCCGGGACGGTATACCGTCCTGTCGGTGTAGAGGCGCGCGTTCCTCTCGCTCCTCGCGGCGGGTTCTCCGTAGTCAGTCTGATACAAGTCTCTCACGCCGTTCACTCCGCGGCAGTAAGCGTCATCGGCCGTGTACGGGTAGTACTCCGCATACGCCCGTCCGTCGGAGCCGCTCAATTCCAGCTCGCCTTTCTCGTCGGCCGTGTACGTCGCGGCCAGGACGCGCCTGTTGTCCCTCCCGCGGTATTCCGCCACCTTCGCGCCCGGAATAGGATGCCCGCTTCTGGCGTTCACTACGGTGAGCAGCATCCTATTCCCCGGTATGGGCAGGCTCATGAGCCTGACACCGCTCACGTAGACAATGTTGTAGTCGGGCTGCGTTTCCATGTCGGTGGTAAGCTCCATAAGGAACACCCCTTTTTTGCCGAACGTCACGTTTACCGTGTCAAGGATGTCATCGTATTCGTTCTTGCGGCTCAGGTCGGCCGTCACAGCGTATTCGGGCTTCCTCGCTTTTCTCCTCAGCTCCTTGGGCTTTGCGCCGGACAGCGCCGCGCCGCGTGCGTCGAAAGGCAGGCGGTACAGGGCGATGCGGGCCTTGCCGACATTCACGCCGCTCACGGGCACGCCCGCGCTTTGCCCCTCGTAGAATTGCTGCGACAGCAGTCTGGCCGTACACCGCGGGCGCGTTATGCGCGACACAATGTTGCGCAGCTCGTTCGTGCGAGGGTCGGAAGGATGCCTCTCTATGCCGAGCCGCGCCCATCTCAGGCATTCGGCTCGCGTCTCTCCGCCCTCCCCGAGATAATCGCACATATATATGTACGCTTCCGCGGCGCACGCGCTTCCGCCGTATTCCGCGATCAGCCGCCTCAGCAGCGCGAGCCTGCCGCTGTCAGTCCGGGCGTCCTGCCCGGCGCGCTGCGTCCTCTCACGCCGAAGCGAGTCGAGCGTGGCGAGAATCACCGCGTCGCCGTTCCCCGACGTGCGGCAGCGGCTGATGAACTGGCGCGAGATGTCGCGGCGCATCCCTTCTATGCTGTCGCGGCTGGCGGAGGCGAGGCGTATCCCGTCAATGCCGGCTACGGCTTTCCAGCAGACGAACGCCGCGAGGCTGTGGCCGAAGCGCCCGCTGCCATCGCCGCTTACGACGGCAGGCGCGAACTCGTCGCTCTTGCGCCCGTCGAAAACGCCGAGGTCGGCGGTGGCGGCGCCGTAGCAGGCCAGAGCCTTGTCGCCCTCGTCGCTGCCGGCCCGTTGCCGCAGCCTGTGCGTCTCCGCAAGGGCGAGGAAAAGGACGGCTTTCACCGCAGGGCGCGACTCCGCAGCCGCGAGGCTGTCGAGGCGGGCCGCCTGCGCCGCGGCGCTGTCCGGCGAGACTTCTTCGTGCAGGTGCATCGACATGAACGCCGCCTTCATCATCTGACCCGCGTCGCCTTCGGACTCCGCTTTCAGGCGGATGGCACGCAAACGCGAAAGAGCCGTCTTCGGGAGGTTTCTGCCGAGAGCCTTGTCCACATCGTTCCACATCGAACTGTACGTCTGGCAGTATGACACGCCGCAAATCAGCGGCAGCAGCAGGGCGGTTGCGGTTTTCTTCATCTCCGGTCGTTTTTCCGTCGTTC
>CAZLLM010000018.1:4098-9031 GCA_964560405.1 uncultured Prevotella sp. | reverse complement strand
CCTGTCGATGAACCCGCCGAAAACGGGGGTGAGTATCAGCGCGCCCAGCGCGGGCAGCCCGGCGAATGTGCCGGCTATTGATTCGCTGACCCCGTATTTGGTCGTCATCAGTTCGGTGGCGAACTTCTGGAAGGGGAAGACGCACGAATAGAAGAGGACGCACAAGAGCGCTATGAGCCAGAAGCCTTTGCTGGAAACGACGGCTTTCACGTCTTTGAATGAGAACTTGTCGTCTTCCGCGCCGCCTTTGTAATCCTGCTTCACCTGGTTGTCCAGCTTCCTGTCCATGAAGGTGAAGCACAGGAACGACAGCATTCCGCCGAACAGGAGCGCGAGGCCCGCGAGCAGGGGGGAGGACAGCCCGTGCGCCTTTGCAAGGGGTATTGCGGCGGCGTAGGCGGCCTGCGAGCCTACTCTGGCCAGCGCAACCTGAATGCCCATGGCCAGCGCGAGCTCTTTCCCCCGGAACCATTTGGCGATGATTTTCGTAACGGTAATGCCCGACACTTCGGCGCCGACGCCGAATACGGAATAACCGGCGGAAGCCACCAGCACGCTGAAAGTCCCTCCGAGACGGGTGATGGAATAGTATTCCACGCCTGTCCCTGCCACCATAAGCACGACGGCCAATATCCCGGTAAAGCGTATGCCGAACCTGTCGAGTATAAGGCCGCCCCATATCAGCATGAGGCAGAAGACGTTCAGGAAGCTGTACGCGCCGGTAAAGAAGCCGAAGTCTCTGCTTGACCATCCCAGCTCCTGTTCGAGCATGGATTTGAGCGGGGCCATCACGTCGTTCACGTAATACGCCGCCATCATTGTGAAGGCTACGATGCACAGCGCGCCCCAGCGTGCGGCCGCGCTGTCGTTCAGTTTTTTCATGGTATAAGCGGGTTTGTCATTCATTCTTAAGCCACTTGCCGAGCCAGCGGAAGAACGTCCGCTGCCATAATATGGCGTTCTGCGGCTTCAGCACCCAGTGGTTCTCGTCGGGGAACAGCAGCATCTGCGCCGGTATGCCGCGCAGCCGCGCCGCGGCGAAAGCCGCTTCGGCCTGCGTGTACTCAATGCGGAAGTCGCGCTGCCCGTGAATGCAGAGTATGGGGGTGTCCCATTTGCTGACGAACAAATGTGGGGACTCGCTGTAAACCTTCTGCATCTTGCCGCCGGGCTTCACCCACGGCGCAGAGCCCATGTCCCAATTGGGGAACCACATTTCCTCGGTTTCCAAGTACTGCTGCTGCGTGTTGAATATGCCGTCGTGCGCGATGAAGCACTTGAAACGGCCTTCGTGGTTTCCGGCGAGCCAATACACGCTGTATCCGCCGAAGCTGGCCCCTACGCAGCCCATGCGGTCTTTGTCTACGTAAGGTTCTTTGGAAATGTCGTCGATAGCCGACAGGTAATCTTTCATGCAAAGCCCCGTGTAGTCTCCGGAAATCTGCGTGAGCCACTCGTTGCCGAAGCCGGGCAGCCCCCTGCGGTTCGGCGCTATTATTATGTAGCCGTTGGCCGCCATAATCTGGAAATTCCAACGGAAGCTCCAAAACTGGCTTACCGGCGACTGGGGACCTCCTTCGCAGAAGAGCAACACAGGGTAGCGGCGCGACTTGTCGAAATGCGGAGGGTAGATCACCCAGCACAGCTCCCGCTTCCCGTCTACGGTTTCCACCCACCGTTCCTTGACTTCCCCAAAAGCCGTCTTCTGATACACAGGCCCGTTGACATCCGTGAGCTGGCGGGATGCGCCGTTCTCTATGTCTACAAAAAATATCTCGTCTGCCCGGCTGATGCTCTGCCTCTTGACAAGCAGCCGTCCGAGCCGGGAATCGACATCCACTAAGGAATAATCGCAAACATCGTCTGTTATCTGGCGGACTTCGCCTTTCAGGGTCGTGGAGTACAGGTTTGTCCTGCCGTGCCAGACACCGGAGAAATACAGTTTCCTGGAATCATCATCCCAGACGAAATCGTTCACGCCGCTGTCGAAAGTCTCCGTAACGTAGGTCTTGCTGCCGGAAGAAAGCTCGAAGACGCACAGGCGCGCCCGGTCGCTCTCGTAGCCGTCATGCTTCATGCTCGTCCACGCGACGTACCTGCCGTCTGGGGAGAAACGGGGCTTGTCATCGTATCCCAAGTTGTAATCCTCGTTATCGTTGTATTTGATCTGGCTCTCCAAAGACAGTGTGGCCTCTGTTGCAGGCGCTTTGTAATCATCGGGCTTGCAAAGGTTTTTCGTGCTTCCATCGGCGCAATCATACAGGAAAATGTCGCTGTCTGTGCTTAGCGCATAATCCCTCCCCGTTTTCCTGCGCATTGCGTATGCCAGCTTTCTTGAATCAGGACTCCAAGCGAATTCTTCCATCCCTCCGAACGGACGCATCGGGCATTCGTAAGGCTCGCCTTGCAGAATGTCGCGGGAGCCGGTGACTGCGCTGCCGTCAAAATCGGCAATAAAAGGGTGGGGGATGGAGCGCACATAGCAGTCCCAGTGCTTATACATAAGCTCGTTTATAACCATTCCTGTCGCTTTGGGAAGGTCGGGATCATTATTGGCGATGGAAGTTTCAGAGGGGACGCTATGTATCAACACCACATGCTTTTCATCGGGAGAGAAGAGATACCCTTCGACATCGGACTTCTCATCGGAAATGCGCTTCCGGCCTGTCCCGTCTGCGTTAACCGTCCACAGCTGGCTCGTGCCGTTGCTGTCGGCACGGAGGAACACGATTTTCTTCCCTCCGGCTATAAAGCCGGCGTCCGTTTCGTTAGCCGTGTCATCGGCGGTAATCTTCCTGCTCTCGTTTGTCTCGCTGTTCAAAAGGTATATGGCGGTATGTCCCTTGTTTTCCGCTATATCATAAACCGTAACGGTATAAAGTATGCTTTTCTTGTCCGGCGACAGGGCAGTGCCGCCTATCCTGCCCATTGACCAGAGCAATTCCGGCGTGAGCCTGCCGTCGGGCGCGCCTGCGCTGCCGCCGTTGTACGTGCAGCCGCCGTTTGCTGCGCTTGTATGGTTGCACATGAATAACATTGGCGCGACGAACAATTTTGCCAGTCTCATTTTCTTTGTTGCCGTTTGAGTAATTCTTCCTGCCGTTTCTGAAGAGCTTCAAGCCGTGCGGCCATGCCGCTGACTTTCTTGGGATTTTCCTTGTTGGCCTTGTAGTTCGCTTCCAGCCTCGCCATAAGTTTCTTTTCGTTGATAGTCTTCCGCAAAACCCACATGGTGAGCGCACTGAATAACAAGGAGATGAAATAGTAGTAGTTCAGTCCGGCGGAGTAATCGTTGAAGATGAAGAAAAACATGACGGGCATCAGGTACATCATCCAGCGCATGATTTTCATCTGGTCGGCTTGCTGGCCTACCATCATGTCTTTCTGCATCCGCATGCTCATTACGCTGTACAGTACATTGGTGCAGCAGAACAAAAGACAGAACGCGCTGATATGGTCGCCTACCAGCCATATCGGCTTGCTGAAAGTAATTATCGGGTCGTAAGTGGAAAGGTCGTCGGCCCACAGAAAACTTTGCTGCCGCAGTTCTATCGCGTTGGGGATGAAGTTGAACATGGCTATCCAGATAGGCATTTGTATAAGCATTGGCAGGCATCCGCCCATCGGGCTAACTCCGTACTTGCTGTACGTGGCCATCAGCTCCTGCTGTTTCTTCAGATTGTCTTCCGGGTTGGGGTATTTCGCTGTAACCTCGTCTAATTTAGGCTTCAGCAGGCGCATTTTGGCGGAGCTCAGCACGCTTTTCCGCGTAGGCACATATACGATGATGCGCAGCAGGATTGTAATCAGCAATAACACAATTCCCATTGAAAGCCCCAGATTGGTAAGCCAATCAAACACGTATATAGTAAAATACCTGTTTATGTACCTGAACAGCGGCCATCCCAAATAGACAAGCTGTTCCAGCTTCAGGTCTTTGCCGGGGTCTATCGCCTCGTCCGCTTTTTGAAGCGTCTTGAATTTGTTAGGCCCCATATAAAAAACGAACTCGGACGGCTCTTTGCCCGCGGGGTCGAAGAACGTCTCCGCCTGCACTTTGTAGTTTTTCAGATAGCCAGAGCCGTCTTCTTCCAGACTGCTGTACAAATCCGCGTTGTTGAATTCGTCTTTCGCGATTAACGTTGTACAGAAGAACTGGCCTTTGAATGAGATCCAGTCCAATTTCTCGCCGAGAGACTCTTCATCCTCTTTGGCTGTGTTCAGCCTGTCGGTTCCCCCGTCCTTTATTTTATATGTAAGCGCCGAATATTGGTTTTCAAATTTATATCCGCGTTCTTGCTGTTTCAGTCTTCCGCTCCATTCCAGTCCCATGTGTTTTGACGCAGGCAGCAGGTATTTCTGCATGGATTGGACTCTTACCGTGAGGTGCAGCAAAAAACCGCGGCCGAGCCTGTAATCGAATATCAGCTTCCCTCCGTCTTTCGTTTCGGCGGTCATTGTAACGGTTGAATCCGAAACGTTGCCGGGTGTAAAGTCAAGGCCGGATGTCCTGATGTCATTGTTTTTTCCTGCGATAATGAAATTCAGGCGGGCGTCTTTGCCGTTGTATAATTCAAGAGGCCGCTTTTGCCGGTCTTTGTAATCTTTTAATATGGCGGAGGCTATTTCGCCTCCTTTTGAACTTATCCCTACTGATACATTCTTGTTTCTTAGATATGTAACCAGCGGCTTGCCGTTTATCAGCTTGAAAACCGTGTCTGCGCCTGCTGCGGCGAGGCTGCCGTCCTGCGCTTGCCCGCCTTTTCCGGCTGCCTGTCCTTCGGCAAGATTTCCCTCCGCTTGTGTCAGCTCTTTTTTTGTCTTCGTCAGTTCCTGTTCTTCATTGCTTGGGGCGTTAAAGTAGCTGAATCCTATTAAAACCGCGATTATCAGTATAAATCCTATGACAGTGTTTTTGTCCATCGCCTGTTTG
>CAZLLM010000018.1:0-3998 GCA_964560405.1 uncultured Prevotella sp. | reverse complement strand
ATGAAGCTGAGAAACAGCGGGTGCGGGTGCAGGACGGTGCTGCTGTATTCCGGGTGGAACTGGGTGCCCACGTACCAAGTCAGCGAGGGGACTTCCACTATTTCGACAAGGCCGGTTTCGGGATTTACGCCGGCGCACTTCATTCCCGCGCGTTCCAGCTCCTGCCGGTAGGAGTTGTTGTATTCGTACCTGTGCCGGTGGCGTTCCTCTATTTCTTTCACTTTGTAGGCTTTGCAGGCCAGGCTGTCTTCTTCCAGCACGCATTTATACGCGCCTAAGCGCATAGTCCCGCCGAGGTTCGTTATGTTTTTCTGCTCTTCCATCAGGTCTATGACATTGTGAGCGGTCTTCGAGTCCATTTCGACGCTGTTGGCGTCCTCATACCCGAGCACGTTTCTCGCGAACTCAATCACCATCATTTGCATTCCCAGGCAGATGCCCAACGTCGGCATATCGTTCTCCCGGCAGTATCTGGCGGCCGTTATCTTGCCCTCAATCCCTCTCTGCCCGAAGCCGGGGCAAATGACGATGCCGTCCATGGGCTTTAATTTTTCTTTCGCGTTGCTTTCCGTCAGCTTCTCGCTGTTTATGAAACAAGGTATCACTTTGCGGTCGTTGTAAGTGCCGGCCTGCGACAAGGATTCGAGAATGCTTTTGTATGCGTCCTGCAAATCGTATTTCCCTACAAGCCCGATGTTGATTGTCCTTTCGGCCTTGCGGCGGCGTTCCAGAAACTCGCGCCAAGGGCCGAGCGAGGGCGTTTCGCCAGGCTCTATCCCCATTTTCCTCAGTATGGCGGCGTCAAGGCCTTGCGCCTGCATGCTCAAGGGCACTTCGTATATTGTGGGGAGGTCTGTGCTTTGCACGACGGCGTCAGAACCGACATTGCAGAAGCTGGCCACTTTCTTGCGTATGCTTTCATTAAGCTCATGCTCCGCCCGCAGGACTATGATGTCGGGCTGTATCCCCACGCTTTGCAGCTCCTTTACGGAATGCTGCGTGGGCTTCGTCTTCAGTTCCTTCGCGGCGGACAGGTAGGGGACGTAAGTAAGGTGCACGCAAATGGCACTGCGCCCCAGCTCCCATTTCAGCTGCCGGATGGCTTCGAGGAAAGGAAGCCCTTCAATGTCGCCTACGGTGCCTCCGATTTCCGTTATCACGAAATCGAAATGGTATTTCCTGCCTAAGTACAGGATGTCTCTTTTAATCTCGTCCGTTATGTGAGGCACGACTTGTATCGTCTTCCCCAGATAATCCCCGCGCCGCTCTTTCTCGATGACGCTCTGGTAAATGCGTCCCGTCGTTATGTTGTTCTGCTTTGTCGTTCTTATTCCGGTGAAACGCTCGTAATGCCCTAAGTCCAGATCTGTTTCCTGACCGTCCGCCGTCACGTAGCATTCCCCGTGCTCGTAAGGGTTCAGCGTTCCGGGGTCGATGTTGATGTACGGGTCGAACTTCTGTATCGTTATATTGTAGCCTCTTGCTTGCAGGAGCTTCCCTATTGAAGCAGAGATGATGCCCTTTCCCAGCGAAGACGCAACGCCGCCGGTGACGAATATGTACTTTGTGTTTGCAGCCACGTCAGATGTGTTTTATGACAGTATGTGCCTCGTGTTTTTCCGGATGCGCGGCTTAATGTCAGCCCGTTCCAGCCCGGCCGCAAAAATACGAATTTTCAGCCTTTGCGATTGCGGCTGGAATAAAATAATTACCTTTGCGGCGTCTTATCGCGGTATCAGGAATGAGGCTTTTTATTCTTATCGCAATACTAATCATAAACTTATGCCGCGCTTCGGCGCAGACCGCGTCCTCCCGCCGCACGAGACAGCCTTCCTACAACGAGCAGATAGTGAAAAAATATGCGGACACCTTGCAGGCCGTAATCGCCGCCGACACTATTGCGGAAGCGGGGAACGGGCTGGGCAACCCGTACTTCTACCCCCTGCTTCTCACGCCCACATTTTATTATTTCCCCGTCAGGAACACGATGTCGAGCGACTGGAAGCCCGGAAGGATAGACTCGCGGAACTCCCCCGGCTTCAGAACGCCGGCCTCGCAGGAGGACAGCCTCTCGTCCGCGATAACGCAGAGCCTCGTGTGGGTGTACACCCAAAAGCCGTGGCTCTCGGCCGTTACCGAACAAGACATCTCCAACGCCGCGGGCATACGTTCCGACGTGAAGTCGCCGCCCGAAAGGGAGACGATAAAGGTGACCCCCAGTGACAGCAAGATTGACCTCGGACTGGACGACGCGACAATCAACGTCGTGACCCACAGGCCTAATTTCTGGACTTTCGGCGGCTCCTTCTCCTTGCAGTACACGCAAAACTACGTGTCCGACAACTGGTACAAGGGAGGGGACAGCAACAATTCATTCCTCGCCACCGCCGCGTTCAGGGCCAACTACAACAACAAGAAAAAGCTGTTTTTCGAGAACACGCTTGATATGCACCTCGGCTTCCTCGAATACAGAGATGACGAGAAGCACCGCTTCCATTCCAACGACGACCTGCTGCGGATGACTAACAAGCTGGGGTTGCAGGCCTTCAAGAACTGGTACTACACTTTCCTGCTGCAGACAACGACACAGTTCTACCCCAATTACAGCACAAACAGCGACCACGTGAACTCCGACTTCATGTCGCCGCTTACTTCCAACTTCTCCATCGGCATGGAGTACAAGCTCAACGTCAAGAATTACAATCTGTCGGTGAACATAGGCGCGCTTTCGTACAACTTCAAATACGTGGACCGGAACAACCTGCGCCCGAATTACGGAATCAGGGCCCCGCACAGCTCCGACACGGACTTCGGCTCCACTGTTACCGTCAATTACAACTGGACAATACTCAAGAACATAACCCAAAGCTGCCGCATATATTATTACACCAATTACAGGCAGGTGCTGTTCGAGGCGGAAAACACCACCACGTTCTCCTTCAACAAATACCTGAACACAAGGCTTTACATCTTCCCGCGCTTCGACGACACCTTCTACAGGGACGGCAAGGCGGAGTTCTTCCAATTCAAGGAATGGTGGTCGCTCGGCTTCAGCTACTCGTTCTGAGCGCCTGCGCGCCGTCGGGCAGGCGCGGGCTTTGATTTCCAATGGCATGACGCGGAAAAAGACTCTCGTTTTCATTATCGCTGCCGCCCTCTGCGGCGTGCCCGCGCTGCGCGAAAGCCTTCAAAAGGAAGACGCTGCCGCCGCGGACACCCGGCGCACGGCCGACATGGAAAACGGCGGCGGGCAAAGGCTGCCGTCAGAAGACGGCGCGGGCTTCCGGCCGCAAGGCGGGAACGCCGGGCTTGAAGTGCCCCTCACCCCGAAAGGCGTCCCCGAGCGCATACTGAAGCGGATGTGCTACACAGCCTCGTTCAACCGCGCCACGAACCAGCCCAACTGGGTGGCGTGGCGCCTCACGGACGTGAACCTGAAAGACGCCGTTTCAAGGAGCAAGGACTTCTACGCCGACCCCGACGTTCCCGCGCCCCACCGCGTAACGCCGGAAGACTACAAAGGCAGCGGATACGACCGCGGGCACATGGCCCCATCGGCCGACATGAAATTCAGCGCCCGCGCAATGAAAGAATGCTTCTATATGACAAACATCTGCCCCCAAGACCACGCCTTGAACGCCGGAGGCTGGGAAAAGCTTGAGAACGCCTGCCGGCGGTGGGCGGGCAGGCACAAGGCGGTCTACATAGTCTGCGGCCCCGTGTTCCGCGGCGGGAAGCGCAGGACGATAGGGGAGGAGCACACCGTGCCCGTGCCTGACGCATTCTTCAAATGCGTCTGCACGCAGGGGCGCAGAGGCCCCCAGGCCATAGCCTTCTTGTTCAGGAACGGCGGCGGCAGGCAGAACATGAACGACGCGGCGGTAAGCGTAGACGCGGTGGAGGAAATGACAGGCATAGACTTCTTCCACAAGCTCCCCGACAATATAGAAGACAAGGTGGAGAAGAGCTTCGACATCAGGCTGTGGCAGTGAGAAGCC
>CAZLLM010000017.1:5871-9151 GCA_964560405.1 uncultured Prevotella sp. | reverse complement strand
TTGCTTTGAGACGGGATTCCCCTTGCGTTTTCAAGGCAGCGCGGGCGGTCTGCGAAGGTTCGCCTTGGTTCGCGAGGGCGGGAGAACGGAGCGGTCTTGCGGACGCGGGCGGGAAATTGAGCGGGCGGAAGCGGGAACGGAACGGGCGCGGACAGAAAACGGAAGGCTCACAAGCCTAAAACGAAGCGGATACAGGCGAGAACAGACGGCAGACAGGCGGAAAACGGAAAGCGCACGAGCGGGAAACGGAAAGAACGCAGGCAGGAAACGAAGCGGGGACAGCCGGGGAAAAACGGTGTGCGGGCGGGGGCAGAGGGCGGGGCGGGCGACTTGCGGCGGGGGTGTCAGCGGTGTATGTTCACGCCGATGTCGGTGATGCCCGGGAGGATTTCCCTCCGCATGATGTGCCGCACGGTCACCGTTCCCGTCTGCCGTTCCGCGAGTGTGATTTCCCCCAGTCTGAACACGTATTGGAAAGCTCTCGTGCCGCTGCCGTTGCGGTTGCCTCCGCCGTCCACGAAGCTGCACGCCAGCGTGTCGGCCTCGCTTTCGGGGGGGTTGGTGAAGCGGCGCTCCGCCACGAGCCACAGCTGTTTGTACGGGAAGGCGCTGGTAATCCTCACGCCCACGTCGAACTTGTACACGCCGCCCTGCCTCACGGTGTCCACCTTATATGTGAGCGCGTCGCTCTGCTCCCATCCGCCTGCGGGCGTGTGGCGGTAGCAATGCAGCACTGTCGTCCGCCCGCAGGACGCCGCCAGCGCAGAGGCGGCCGCCGCGAGAAGGGCCGCGGACGCTCTTCTCATTGCCGCTCCTCGTCTTTCTCCGGGCGGGGGGGCTGGCCGCCGTCGCGGTGCTTCTTCCTGCGCCTCCTTGCCTTGTCGAAGCGCGTCAGGCTGTCCTGCTCCGCCAAGTCGGTGTGCTGCGGTTTCAGCCGCGATGTCTCTTCGCTGAGGCTTCCGGGCTTTTCGCCGCGGCGGTTCATCCCGATTACTTCGAAGGCGCGTTCCGCCGTTATGGCCGTGAGGTTTGCGGGCGCGCCCTTGTCGGTGGAATAGGTCACTTCGCCCGACAGGGGGTCGGCCTTGAAGAGGTAGTATACCGCGTCCCGGGTTTCCAGGGCGGTGTCGCGTCCCGGCATCTTCTTAGCCGCTTCGGCGTATGCGGCGACTTCGTAGTTGAGGCAGCATTTCAGCTTCGCGCACTGCCCCGCGAGCTTCTGCGGGTTGAGCGAGATGTTCTGGCATCTCGCGGCGTTTGTAGACACGGACGCGAAGTTCCTCATCCACGCGGCGCAGCACATTTCGCGCCCGCAAGAGCCGATGCCCCCTATCCGCCCCGCCTCCTGCCTCGCTCCGATCTGCTTCATCTCTATCCGCACATGGAACTCGTCGGCGAGCACTTTGATAAGCTGGCGGAAGTCGACCCTTTGGTCGGCGATGTAGTAGAATATGGCTTTGCTGCCGTCGCCCTGGAATTCCACGTCGCCGATTTTCATCTGCAGCCCCAGTTCGGCGGCTATCTGCCGCGAGCGTATCATCGTGCCGTGTTCGCGCGCCTTGGCCTCCTCGTATTTCTCCATGTCGGCCGGGCGCGCCTTGCGGTAGACGCGGCGCACCTCGGCATTGACCTTGACGTTGGCTTTCCGCATCTGGAGCGGCACGAGGCTTCCCGTCAGCGTCACCGTCCCGATGTCGTGCCCTGACGAGGCTTCCACGGCCACGATGTCGCCTTTGCGGAGCGGGATGTTGTAGCAGTTGTGGAAATAAGCCTTATGCGTGTGCTTGAACTGCACTTCCACGAGGTCTGTGACCGCATCGTTGCCGGGTATGTCGGCCAAATAGTCGTATGTGTTGAGCTGTTTGTCCTGCAGCCCGCAGCCTTTGGGGCAGATGCCGCGGAGCTTCCCGCAGGGGAGGAATTCGTTTGCCATGTCGTTGTGTTGTTTCCGTTTCCGGCGCGCCCGGGCTGCGGGCTGCGCCTCACGCATGTGTTTTTAATGTTCCGTCTTGCAGCCGCGGACGCGGCGTATGTGCGTCAGCGGCGTATCAGCACTATTATCTTCAACGCGAAGTCGAAAAGCACGAGCCGCGCATTGGCGTTCTGGGCTATGTCGCGCCGCGCGCGCTCCATTTCCGCCGCAATGCCTGTTATGTTCCTTTCGTTTATGAATTTCGAGAACCGCCGGGCGAACAGGCTTTCCTCGCTGTCCATGTAGTTAAGCTCCGGGCGGCGGAAGTTGTAGACGAAGTTCTCGCGCGCCATTCTAAGCGCGTAGCCGAGGAAGTTCTTCTGCTTTTCCCGCCCCCACGAGGCTATCTGTTCGCTCCATTCAAGGAGCTCTTTCACGTTTCTCGCGTAGGCCAGGCGCATCAGAGCCTTGAACTTGTCGAGAAACAGCCGCGCGTCGTCGCCCGCCTGCGTCATTTTCAGCGCTTCCGCGTAGCTGCCGCCCGCAAGGCGGGCTATGCGGGCGGCGTCTTCGCCGTCCAGCCCGTTGAGTTCGGCCAGCGTTCTCCTTATGTCGTCGGCGCGGAGCGGCGGAACGTCCACGCGCTGCGTGCGGCTGAGCACGGTGGCGAGGATCCTTGCGGGCTCTTCGCTTACGAGCAGCAAGACCGCGCCGGCAGGCGGCTCTTCGAGCGTTTTCAACATTTTGTTGGCCGTAACTTCCAGCATGCGCTCGGGCAGCCAGATTATCACCACCTTGCGCCCGCCGTCGCTGGCGCTCAGCTGCAGCTGCCGCAGTAGGGCATCGCTTTCCTGCTCGTAGATTACGGGCTGCTGGTTCTCCACTTCCATACACTCCGACCAGTCGTCAAGGGTGAAATACGGCGAGGCGAGCGCCATGCCTCTCCATTTGGCGAAAAGGCTGGCGCATGCCGCTTTTTTTATTGTGGGGTAAATGAAGTGCAGGTCGGGATGGGCGAAATCCGCCATTTTCCGGCATGAGGGACACCGGCCGCAGCTGTCGCCGCCGCCGGTTTGCCTGCAAAGCAGGTAGCTCGCGTAAGCCATGGCTATCGCGAACTTGCCGCACCCCTCAGGGCCGCACAACAGCTGCGCGTGCGGCACACGGTTTCTGTCCACCTGCGCCGCCAGATGTCCGCAGACTTCTTTCTGCCCTATCACATCACTGAATCTCATTCCGTTTCCTTTTTCGCCGCGCCTGCGCAACGCAGCACCGCGCAACGCCCGGTGCGCATTCCCGCCGCTACGCCCGCTTGACCGTTCCGACGGCGATGCCGCCTGCAAATCAATACACCGCTTCCGCCACACG
>CAZLLM010000017.1:0-5771 GCA_964560405.1 uncultured Prevotella sp. | reverse complement strand
TGACCGTTCCGACGGCGATGCCGCCTGCAAATCAATACACCGCTTCCGCCACACGTCTGATGCTGTCGGCGGCGGAAAGCGCATAGAAGTGTATGCTCGGCACGCCGTGCCTGATGAGGTCTTTGCATTGCGACGTACACCATTCCACGCCCAACTCGCGCAGCTCGTCATCGGTCTTGCATTTCGCGGCTTCCGCGGTGAGGCCGGGCGGAATGTCGCAGCGGAATGTCTTGGGCAGCACCGTGAGCTGCGACAGCCGGGTGAGCGGCTTTATCCCCGGTATTATGGGTATTCCTATCCCCTCGCGGCGGGCTTTCTCCACGAAACTGTAATATTTCCCGTTGTCGAGGAACATCTGCGTTACCGCATACCCCGCTCCGAGTTCCGCCTTGCGCTTCAGCCACGCTATGTCGGTTTCGAGATTGGGCGCCTCTTCGTGCTTTTCGGGGTAGCACGCCACTCCGTAGTCGAATTTCTCGCCCACGAAGCCTACGCGGTCGCCGTTCACGAAGTAGCCATCGTTGTAGCGGTTCACCTGTTCTATGAGGTCGGTGGTATGCGCGTTTCCGTTCTCAGCGGGCTTGAACGACTTGTCAGTCCTCGCCTTGTCGCCGCGCAGGAGGAGGAGATTGTTTATGCCCATGAATTGCAAATCGAGCAGCACGTATTCGGTCTCCTCTTTCGTGAACCCGCTGCACAGTATGTGAGGCACGACAGGAATGCCGTAGCGGTGCTGTATTGCGGAGGCCACGGCTACCGCCCCCGGACGCCGCCGTATGCTCTCGGCCTTGAACAAGCCGCCGCCCATGTCGCGGTACACCGTCTCGCTCCTGTGAGTGGTGATGTTGATGTATTTCGGGTCGAACTCACGGAGCTTGTCGATGGTGTTCGTCAGGCTTTCGAGGCTGTTGCCTTTTAGTGGCGGCAGAAGCTCGAAAGAGAACGCCGCCGACGTGCGGCCACGCAGCATTTCGCTTATCTTCATTTTCACACTTCGCTATTTGCCGCCGTCCTCCGCTTTTTTCCTGCGCACGAGGATGCTGTTAATCCGGTTGCCATCCATCGACGTTATCTGGAACAGGAAACTCCCCCACTCCACCTTTTCGCCCGCCGCGGGGATATGTTCAAGGAGTTCGAGTATCAGCCCTCCTACGGTATTGTAGTCGGGCTTGTACAAATCCTCTTCGTCAAAATACGCCAGAAAGTCGTAGAACAGACATTGCCCGCTTACTGTCCACGAACTGTGGTCGGGGTTTTCGGAAATGTCGGGTGCGTCGCTTCCGTCGGGTATCTGGCCGACGAGCCCCTCCATGATGTCGCGCAAAACTATTATGCCCTGCATGCTTCCGAACTCGTCGACAACGAGCGCGCGGTTGAACTTGTTGCGCTTCAGTTCTTCGAGCGCCTTGTAGACAGTCATGTTTTCGGGGAAATAGAGCGGCTTCTGCAGAAGCGGCCGGAGCGAGAAGTCCTTTTTCCAAAGGCGCGGGATAAGGTCTTTCACGGTGATTATCCCGATTACCTCGTCGGGGTCGCCATCGGTTACGGGGTATGCGGCGTATGTGTCGTCAGTGATGATTTTCTCGATTTCTTCGGGACTCATCCTCACATCAAGAAAAACTATGTCGCTTCTGTGTGTCATCAGCTGCTCCACAGTCTGGTCGCCGAGCGCAAGGGCGCGTTCCATGATGTCTTGCTCCACTTCCTGCACCTCTCCCGCGTCAATCCCTTCCTGTATTATCGACTTTATCTCCTCTTCGGTTATGGTATGCCCTTCTTTGTTCAGACGCAGAAGCCTCATGCACAGCTCCGTGTTCTTGGAAAGCAGCCACACTACGGGCATTGCGAGGTGATAGAAAAGTAGCATTGCAGGCGCAGTCAGCTTAGCCATCGATTCGGCGCGGCTCAGACCGATGCGTTTCGGCAGGATTTCTCCCATTTCGCACGACAGATACGTCACTACCGCCACTATTACGGTCTGCGCCGCGATATAGGCGTATTTGCTTCCCATTCCGAGCGTCATGAACAGTTCCCCAAACCTGTCGGCGAATTTGTTGCTCGAGAAGATTCCGGTGAGTATCGACACTACGGTAATTCCCACTTGTATGGTCGAGAGGAATCCGTTAGGATTCCTCATCAGTTTCAGCGCGGCTGCGGCGGACCGGCTGCCTCGCCTGGCCTGCGCTTCGAGGCTGGCAGGACGCGCCGAAATGAGCGCCACTTCCGCGAGGGAAAACAAGGCGTTTAAGGCAATAAGTATGACAATGACTATTATATCGCTCATGAGAGTGTCTTATATGGTGAAGTTCGCGGGGATGCATGCCCTTTTCTCGCATACCGTCCTGCGAAAGCCTGACACCGCAGCCGCTTATCCTGTGAGTGCCGGACTATTTCACCACTACCACAAGGTATTTGCTGACGCTCCAGAACCTTGCAGGGTCGTTTATCCGCAGAGTGTACATCCCTTGCGCGTCACGTTCAAGCGAATATGTGCCGGCCGGGTGCGAAGTAAGCAGTTTCGCGCTTTTGGAATAGAGTTTTATTGATTTGTCAACGCGGATGTCGATTTTCGTAAAGTAGTCCTTGTTGAAGCCGCCGCTTTTCAGAACGTCGCCGCTTTCGAGTATGCGCTGTTCTTTAAGCTCTTTTTTCGTGCCGAACACATACCATGCCGTGTTAAGCTGCTTGTCCTGGCGCGTTATGTCGCGCGCCTTGCTCTCGTTGTCGGCAGTGAGTGTGCTGACGTTTGTGTTAAGGTCGGTTATCTGCCTGTCCTGCTCGGCAATATGCAAGTCTTTAGCTTCAAGCTCGCTCTGCAGCTGTCTTATCTGCTCGGATTTCTGCTCCAACTCAGCACTGAGACTTTCTATCGTCTGCTGCAGTTTCTCGTTGGTGAAAGAGCTCGCCTTGAACTGCTGTTTCAGCCGGGCTATGCGCTCTCTGTTGGCCTCCATTGTGGTTTTTATGAAAGAGATGTCTTCCATAATGCTTTCTTTCGCCGCTTCCTCGCTTTTTCCGCGTTCTTTGTTCACACGCCCCTCGGCCTCGTTTATCTGCCGGAAGCCTTCCTGTATGTCGTTGAACGTACTGAGGATGTCGTTCAGCTCGTTGTCTTTCTGGTTTATCACTCCTATCAGGGAATCCACCGTTGTTTCTTGTTGCGATTTGCTGGTACTGCTTCCGTCATCGCAAGATGCCAGCAGCCCTGCCGCCATAATTGCGAATAATGCTCTTTTCATGATTATGAGAGTTTGGTTAGTCTTCCTTGTTTTTCAGTTTTCTGTTATATCCTTCCGCCACTATCACGAATTCCCCTCTCGGCTCGTTGCTGCGGAAGTATTCCGCGAGTTCGTCAAGCGTCCCCCGTACGGTCTCCTCGAACATTTTCGATATTTCGCGCGTTACCGATGCCTGGCGTCCGCCGCCAAGCGCCGCTGCCAGCTGTTCTAATGTCTTCACCATACGGCGGGGGGATTCGTAGAACACCATCGTGCGCTCCTCTGCCGCCAGTGCCGCAAGGCGTGCGCTTCTCCCTTTTCTTGCGGGCAGGAACCCTTCGAAAGCGAACCGCTCGCACGGCAGCCCGGAAACGACCAGCGCCGGCACGAGAGCCGTAGCACCCGGCAGGCACTCCACCCGGACTCCAAGCTCCGCACACTCGCGTACGAGCAGGAAGCCGGGGTCGCTTATCGCGGGAGTTCCTGCGTCGGTAACGAGAGCCATATTCTCCCCGCCTGCCATTCGCTCGGCGAAAACCCGCGCTTTCTGTCGCTCGTTGAACTTGTGGTAGGCGCAGAGCCGGGCGTTTATCCCGTAGTGTTTCAGCAGCAGACCCGTCGTCCTTGTGTCTTCGGCCAATATAAGGCCGGCTTCACGCAACATCCGCAGCGCGCGCCCGGTAATGTCCTCGAAGTTTCCCACCGGCGTGGGCACTACGTACAGAACTCCCATAGTGCAAAGATATGATTAAACTTTATAATGATGACACTTGACATAAATTAATGCTCTCGGCGGCTGCGCGAGAGGCTGCGCCGCGTCGGGACGCCTCTGACGTGATTCGCAACTGAGAGGGGGACAATTCTGTAACGCGAGGATTGTGCTTGAAACCATGCCACACGCTCCTGAACGCGCCCGTACCGCCTCATAAAGCATGCCTGAACCGTTAGCAACTCCGCGGCATCCCGGCGGCCTTGTTTTATGAAACTTATGTTATCTTTGCGCCGGAACGCGCTGCAATCATGTTCAGGGGGGAGATAACTTTCGACCGTTTCATACGCGGGCTTCTGGCAGCGGCCGCAGTAGCGGCCTTATGCTATGCCGCCAACCGCCTGAGCGCGGTGCTCGTGCCTTTCTTCGTGGCGTGGATGCTGGCTTACCTCCTGTACCCGGTGGTGGACTTCTTCCAGCGTACCTGCCGCCTGCGTTTCCGCCCGCTTTGCATAGCTCTCACGCTCGCGCTGGCGGCAGGCATCGTTGCAGGCCTTCTCTTGCTGGCCGTGCCGATGCTGGCCGGCGAACTGATGCACCTCAAGGATGTGGCAACCGCCTACCTTTCCGGTACGCTCAACTCCGACAGCATGCCGCAGAGCCTGCAACGTTTCCTCCGCGAGAACGCAGGCAAGATAAGGCTGGAGCAGCTTCTCGGCGGAGACGACCTGCTTTCCGGCATACGGAATATGCTTCCCAAGGTATGGAACGTGCTGCTTTCGACCGCCAACATCGTAATGAGCGCGCTTTCGTCGTGCGTCGCCCTGCTTTACCTCGTATTCATGCTTTACGACTATGAATTAGTGAGGAAGAAATGGATACATTTCGTGCCGAAGGCATGGCGCGGCTTCGCTAAAAAAGCGGTCAGCGACATCGACAGGGGCATGAGCGGCTATTTCCGCGGGCAGGCTCTCATCGCACTCGCCAACTGCGTGATGTTTTCCGCGGGATTCGCGATAATCGGCTTCCCCATGCCCGTGGGATTGGGTGTCTTCATAGGCGTGATAAGCTTTGTCCCCTACCTGCAGTTGCTCGGCTTCGTCCCTGCCACTGTGCTCGCGATACTGTGCTCGCTTGATACGGGGCAGAACTTCTGGATGCTTATGCTGGAGATAATCGCCGTGTACGTAGTAGTGCAGATAATCAACGACTCCGTAGTAACGCCGCACATAATGGGGAAAATACTCGGGCTGCGTCCTGCCGTGGTGCTTCTGTCGCTGACCGTGTGGGGTTATCTGCTCGGCGTGATAGGGCTGATAATCGCCCTGCCCCTCACGCAGCTTCTCATAACTTACTACCGCGCCTACGTGGTGCATGACCCGCCGGAAGACGGCGGCTGAAAGGCGCGGCGGCAGATTTCCAAGCGTTTCGCTTGGCAGTGTCGCGCCCGTTTCTTACTTTTGCGCCGAAAAATACGGCGGATCCGCTAGCTCAGCAGGTAGAGCATCACACTTTTAATGTGGGGGTCTTGGGTTCGAGCCCCAAGCGGATCACCTAAGGAAGTCTTCATTTTTGAAGACTTCTTTCCTTTAATTTAGAACTATCACTGACATTCAATGAGCTTCCACTGATTTTGAACTATTTCACATCGTTATATTGTGATGCCAAACAAGAAAAAGGGACATTGTAAGGACATAAAAAGCCGCTTTCAGACAGGTTTTTGTGCTGCCAAATATCACATCATTTTCTTAATCTATTCAGTCAGACAATAATCTGCGAAATGGTGCCGGCATGAACAGATGCGAGCCGCCGGAAACGCAGAACCGCCGACAAACGTCCGTCAC
>CAZLLM010000016.1:0-9235 GCA_964560405.1 uncultured Prevotella sp. | reverse complement strand
CCCCCCGATGCGGGCGCTTATGAGCAGCGGGACGTTGAAGCCGTCTTTCGCGGGGGCTGTCTCCGCCTCTTCGGCGCTGCACGCGGCAAGCAGGAAAACCGCCGCAAGCGGCAGGGCGGCCTTTGCGGTAACAATCGTGTTAAAGCGTTTATTCATCTCGGTCTTCCTGATGTATGATGTCCGCGTGAGGCGGCGCGCCGGCTTGCCCCGTCCCGCTTCGGGCGGCTAACCGGCGGGGTCTTCTATCATGTCGACGTTGCCTGTCGCCTTTTCCCAAGGCTCTATTTCCGCCCCGACGACGAGCATTTTCTTCATCGCGCGGTAGAGCTTGAGGTGCAGCACGGAAATCTGGCCCTGCGCCAGCGCGAACTCCTGGCTGCCGGTTTCAGACTCCAGCTTCGGCGTGTATATGTACGTCTCGTCGTTGCCCGTAATGGGGTCTTTGAGGTGCAGGCGCAGCAGCGGGCGGCTTGTGTTAGTGTTGTCCCATTTCATAGGGAGGATTATGCCGCAGAAGCCGTAGGTTCTGTATTTCGAGGTCTTGTCCGCCGCGCCTTTCTCGTCCTCTTCGTCGTGTCCGGCGTCCGCGTTGTCGTCGTCAAGGTTTTCGTCCTCGGTGTAGTAGCGGTGCATGGGTATTTCGGAGATGACAGGCGCGTCTTCGGCGGGGAACACTTCAACCGGCGTGCCTCCGCTTACATCGGTCGTGCTGGCGATGGTGTATTTGACGGGGACATTCGTCATGCTCATCGTAACCTCGTCTTTCCTGTACCCCGAAGGCAGGCTTTCTTCCTCCCCCTCCTTGTTTCCGGGCGAGTAGACCGGCACGGTGACGCGGATGTCAAGCATGCAGAAAGAATGGTAGAAAATAAGGCGGAAAGGCTTGTCGAACTCGTCGATGTTGTGCCCCATTGTAGCCAGCAGCAGGTCGGAGTTCCTGAAATCCTCCTCTTCGGACTGGTCTTGCGCGATTTCGGCGGGGGCGTTGCCGTGCGACCAGCCGCGCCACCATGCGGCGTAAAAGCGGAAATAGTTGCTGCCGTCGTCAGCGAGGTTGCTTATGTAGAAGCCTCTGCTGTTGTCGGGCTGGAATTCGTACTCGGAGTAGGAGGTGTGATTGCCGGTAACGTGGTCGTCTTCATCGTCTGAGCCGTTGTCTTCGTATGTGCCGATGTACTTCGAGCATACGTACTGGTATGTTCTTCTGTTCGTCAGTTCGAAGTCGGGGGCGTCGGCGTTGCTTTCGACGTTGCAGATGCGTATGATGTCGCGCGGCTCTTCGCTCCAGTTGAAAGTCTTTTTCAGGAGAAGGTCGCGCGCGCCGGTCATATCTGTTTCGAGGTCAGCCTGCGCGCCGTTTCCGCCCTCGGCCCGCGCCGTTCTTGCGCCGGCGTCTGCGGAGCCGCTTTGCCCGATGCCGGCCGTAAAGAGCAGGGGGCGGCTGTCGGGGGCGGGCGTCCCTGCGCCGGAGTCGCTTTCGCACCCGGCGAAAGCGGACACCGCCAGACAGCACATTATCGCACAGGCATTCTTCGTCGTCATGCTTTTCCTTTTCTCCCGTTTAGTCTTCCGCTTCGGCAGGCGTCCCCGTGTCGGGGGTGAGAGTGCCGTCCCCGTAGTCTTGTTCCGTCCAGTTGATGATTGAGGCTTGCAGGTTCACCTGCTTGCCTTCCTTGAATGTTGCCGTGATTTTCACGTGCGTCCCGCGGAAGAGCGTGGTGACATTAGGCAGCGGGCAGTCCGTGTAGCTTCCGTTTTCCGACGGGTAGTGTGGGGGCGCTGCCTGGTATTCCTTTGTGCGGAAGCTCATCGTGTAGCTCTGCCCCGCGCCGCCCTGCGGCACGTAGCGCGTCTCGGGGAAATAGTACACCGCCGGATCCGCCGTCACGCCTTCCGTGCCCTCCTTTATGTCGAAGCCCCCGACTTTCAGCCCGGACACTTCCTCCTCGCTTTCCGCCCCCTCGGCTTCGGAGAATACGCCGGATATGCCGGAATAAGTGCTCTCCCCCGATACGGTTCCGTTGTAGGGGGTGCATCCTGCCTCGGAGGGAGCCTCGAATTCGAGCTCATCCCCGTGCGGCTCGTCGCTGAATCCGGCCTGATGATGGCCGATATGGTTTCTGTACCAGCTTATCCAGTCGCCGTCCGGCCCGATCAGGCCCGCGTTGGCCTCCTGCGGCACACGGGGCAGCAGGTAAGCCTCGTCGGCTACTGAGACGAGCGACCAGCCCTGTACGAAGACGGGATACCGCGGCCTGGCGTTCACGTAAGTGAGAGTCATCTTGTTCGCCGCCCTGACAATGGGGACGCTCACGGCCGCCGCCTCCGGCGCGTAGCTCGCGTCTTCTGGCGCAGGCTTCACGTCCACATCGTGCTCCGCGCTCATCGGCAGGCCGGTCACCACGCCGTCGTCGCCCTCCGTCATGCACTCCCGCAGCTGCGCGGCGGTGTAGACGGCTTCGCGCAGCGCGCCGAGGTAGGCGCGGGCGGCCTCCGGGCTCACCTCCTCACGGTGCGCCCCGCCGTTGTACAAACCATCCTCGGGATCAGGATGCCCCGCAATCCCGGCTTTTCTGAGCGTCTCGCTCAGTATGGAATCGCAGTTGGCGAAAAGGTAGAGATGGCGCGGCCCCGCCTCTTCCATACGGAACATGAGGCGCGGGTCGTCAAGGTAGCCGTACAGCCAGCGGCCTTCCGCGCCGCCGAGCCTGAGGAGACGGTTGAACTCTATGACGGCATCTCCGCCCTCCTGCCGGGTGACGACGACGCGCAAGGTGTGCATCCGCTCCGCGGCGAGGATGCCTCCGCCTCCCGCCGCGGGGACATCGGCCATCGCCACCTGGAGGAGCATGCTGACGCCTTTTCCCGCGCTGCCAGCAGCGCTGTCCGCGCCATCGCCGGAGCATGAGGCCGCCCCCGCCGCCAGCAGCGCGGCTGCCAGCAGGGAGGCCGCGCGATCCGCCGCTTTGGCGGACGCCCCCGGCGTTCCGGGAGCCCCGCGCCTGTGCCTGTGTGCCGTCAGCGCCTGTGTCATGCTGTGTTCCTCTTGTCCGTCAGTCCTTTGCTGTGTGCGGGCGGCGTTCACCGCAGATCCGCATCGCTGAGCGTAATGTGCCAGTCGAGCAGGTGCAGTTCGAAAGCGTGCCATCCGCCGCGCTCGCTCAGCTCGTCGTCAAGTATGAAGTGCATCCCCCATGTGTCCTCGCGGTCAAGGTATTCCTGGTCGCTCATGCGGTAGGGGTTGTTGTGCGCGTCCAGCGGAACGCGGTGATAGCCCATGAGCAGGTAGGGCAGCAGGGGGAAGTCGAACACCGTGCGCCGCGTGGACTTCTCGGTGACGGAAAGCCTCGGCTGCACCGGGCGTCCGCTCACGAGGCGCGATGTCGCGAGGAACGACACGAGGACGTTGCCCTCCACGTCGGGGATGCCCATCTCGTGTATCGTTTCCTCGGCCGTACCCTGCCGCGTGAGCCACGCGCGGTAGCGCACCGTGTCTGTCCCTTGGGGTATGGAATTGTCCCACAGCAGCGTCCCGTTGTCGTCGGATATGGTAATCTCGAAATCCTCCGGATCCAGCGGCCGCGAGCGGTGCTGCAGTATTATGGTGAAGTCGTTGACATCCTTCGCGAGCGGCACGGTGACGGTATGCGACCCCTGCTCGCCGGTGATCTCCACGTTCTCCGTGCGCCCGTAGTAAAGGGACTTGAGGCGGCGTCCGCCCGCATCGGCGCCGAGCGCCTTCTCCGACAGGCTCCACGCCGCGGCACCGGGAGAGTAGGCCTCCGGCGTCGCTCCGCCCGTAAACGAGTCGTTGCCGTCAAGCCCGCACCATGCCACGAAATTGTAGCGTCCGGGAGGCAGCTCTTCCACGGGCATGGCGTAGTCGCGGGAGAAGCCGCCCTCGCCCGCCGATGCCTCCTTGTCGAGGACGAGGCGGCCGGTGGCGGCGTCGAAGACGAAAAGGCGCACCGAACCCACGCCCATCGGACCCGGGAAGGCGTCGGCGAAATCCATGTTGTAGCTGTACTCGAACCTCACCTGCCAGTGCGGGCTGCAATCGCCCTCGTATTCGTAGATGCTCTCGCACGAGTACAGGGACACCGCCGCGGCGAGGGTCAGCAGCACCTTAGCGGCCAGCCCGGACGCGCCGCGCATATTGATATGCCTCCCCAGTTCCATACCCGGTCTATTCCGTGATATCATTTCAAGTCGACCGACTGATCCACCACGTGCCACGGCACGATGTGTATGTCAAGGCCCAGATATTGCTCTTTCGGGTCGATGTTCGGGATAATCGGCTGTTCGGGATCCGACACGGGGACTCCCGGCTTGAGCACGCTGTTCACGGCAATCTTGTACCAGTGGTTGCGCACGACACCTATGTCGCCCACCGCGTAGCTGCCGGGCGCGATTTCCGAGGTCGCCCTTGCGTGGCGGATCGGGGTGTAGTAGTACATCCGGCCGTTCTTGTACAGGTCGGCGGCACCAACGGCTCCGAACACGACGCTCTTGAACTGGTCGCGGCTGAGCGTGAGGTCGCCGTTATCGGCTTCTCCGTTGCCGTTCCCGTCAATCAGCACCGTCCAGCCTTCTTTCAGGCTCAGGAGCACTTGGCCGTCGCCGTTGGAGACATCAGCGGGCGCAAACTCGAAAGGGTTATCGTCGCCGTGCAGCTTGTCTTCTTCAGCCAGCTTGAACATGAGCGTGTCTGTGAGCTCCGTCTTGATGTCGCCTTTCTTGGCGTACAGCTTTATGTCGCTGCCTGCGGGGGTGGTTATGTCGCCGCCTTCCCCGAAGTAGTCTTTGAACGTCCTCTCCTCGCCGTTGAGAGCGTTGCGTACCTCGGCGTAGGCCCGCTTCATGTAGCCTTCCTCATCGTACCAGTATCCGCCCGCGTAGTACTTGTCGGACACCCACGACATCTTGTCTTCCAATGTCAAATCTTTGTTATTGTATTTCAGCTTCGCCGTTTCAATCTCGTCGCCGAGCAGCAGCTGAGCCATGAAAAGCACGTGGGTCGAGGCTCCGAGATAGGTCTTTCCTTCCAGCAGCTCCGCACCTATGACGTTTTCGGGGATGTAGCGGAACTTGCGGCTGCCTAAGAGATTGCCGTTCACCTTGGCATCGTCGCCTTCCGGGGACAGGCCTAACGCACGGCGGCGCAGCTCGCGGTAAGAATAGTAGTACAGCGGAGACCCGTCGCTCAGCTTGGTCGTCTCGTCCACGTCGGGGAACTTCTCCACGTAGCCCTTGCCTTCGTCATCGTAGGCGTGCCGGTATTGCATCGGGTACTGGTTCGGGTCGGCGTAATAGCCGTCCACAGCCCAGTAGCTTCGGTGGCGTGCGGTGTCGTTCCAGTTTGCGAAGAACATGCTTCCGACGCTGTTGTCCTCATCCTTGTAGTGCGGGGTTCCGGTCTTGGCTTTGTCGGCACCGTTTATACCGTCGTTAAGGTTCTTGAACAGGTATTCCCTTCTTTCGAGCGCGTTCACTCCCCAGCCCCAAAGCGTACATGCCCACTTCACGCTCTCGGCCTGGTATGCGCCGTCCTCGCCGGGCTTTTCCAAAGGCAAATCGCCCGTGACTCCGTCCTCGCCGGCTTTCGGGTAGAACACCACCGGCCACGCCGGACCGTCGCTTTCTTCGTTCCAGCCGTCCGCCCCGTATGCCTCGACTTCGCCCTCCGCGGGTTCGGGCACTGTCACCTCAACCTTGGCGGCCAGGCGCTCAACGTGCACTTCAAGCGGGTTGGCCTGCGCCGCTTCCGGCGTTTCGGCGAATAGGCCGGGGCTTATCGCTTCCAATGTGCGGACCGGACCCACACCGTCGCTGCCGCCCTCGGTGTATGTGGAGGAGGACATGGTGCAGTAGTCCTTGGCGTTCTCGCCTGTCGAATTACCCGGCCTGAACAGCACCACGCTGCTGCCCCCCTCCCTGATGTCCGCGCTGGAGAGTGTGCGGGTGAGCGACAGCAGGACGTATTCCGCGGCGGTCTTGCCTTCGGCACTTGAGCCGTCCGGCAGAGTCCATGTGGAAGGGGAACCCGCCAGCTGGCCTTTCAGCTGGTCTATCCGCGCCGGACGCGCGTTGAGGACGACGAGGCACTCCGCCGGGAGGTTCGCCTCGTCTTCAATCTTCACTTCCGCGATGAAAGTGCCGATGACTTTTTCCTTGTTCGCTTCCGCGTCGCTGCCGGGCGACGGTGTCGCGGACATCATCCTTGTCAGCTCGGTCATCGAATGGTAGCTGCCATCCCCGTTAAAAAGCATCACCCAATGGGAGCCCGGCGTGGAGCACAGCTCGCTCTCGTCCGCCGAACCCGGGTCGAAATCCTCCGGCCGGGGGAGCTCGTCTTCGCTCCACGCCCTGCCTGATACAGAAGGCCCGCCGCTTTCTTCAGTTAAGATGTTCAAGGCGAGGTAGCCTTTGCCTGCGGCGGCGACGCTTTCGTCAAGGCCGCTGCCTCCCGCTTCCGCATCCTTGTCGGAGCAGCTTCCGGCCGCCCACAAGAGCAGCACAGCCTGTAGGAAAAACGCAAGTCTTTTCATTTCCTTTATTTATTTTTTTGTGTTTCGTCCAATTGGTATTGTCCATTCGGATTTCCGCGTCCGCTTCCGGCGCGCCGCCTATTCGCCGCGCTGCGTCTGCGCGGCCGCCACCTCATCCAAATGCGCGAGCATGCCTTCCGTGCCGTCCATGCCGAGCGAGCCGGCGCGGGCCACGCACTCCCTGGCTCCCGTGTAGTCGCCTTGCAGGGCTTTCAGCATGCCGCGAGCGTATTCCGCTTCGGCACTGGCGCCGGCGCGTTCGAGGTATTTCTCCGCCCCCTTGAAATCCTTGCGGCTCATGGCGGCGTTGGCGGCGTTCAGGTTCGCCGTCGCGTTGTCGGGGTACATCCTCACCGCGGTCTCCATCACTTCGTCGAAGCCTTCGCTCCCCGGCTCCATGGTCTGCGCCAGCAGGAACATCTCCTCAAGCGAGAGCTTCTGCGGTTGCGAGCGCAGGAGTGCGGCTATCTCGCCCGTGTCGCTGTATCCGCGCACTGTGTAGCTGATTGTGTAGTCGGAATGGCGCAGTCCGGGGTAAACCGTCTGCAGCAGGAAACGGTACTCCTCCGGGTAGGCGGTCTGGATTTTCCTGTTCTTGGCATCGGGCTCCAAATCGCCGTCAATCAGCGCGAGGATGGCCTCGCGGTGTTCAAGACCGGAGTTCTCGACGTACTGCCGCAGACCCGCCCAGTCCTCCGGCTCGTAATCAGTCCGGATGAAGCCCTCGCCGAAGTGGTACATATTCTCAACGTAACGCTTCAGCGTCTCGGTGCGGCCTTTCGCGAGGCGGGTGTTGTTTTTGTAAGAGCCTTCGGGCGAGGCGTAGCCTTTTATGGCGACCGCTGAAACCGTCACGTCTTTGTCGTTGCGTACGGAGTCGATGGTGCTGATTATCTTCCGCAGCTCCACGGGGTTGTTGCGGTATTCGGGATGGATTTCCGTGCGGTTCACGGGGAAGTCGATGAACGCGCGCCCTGAAAGGGAGCGGGTCTTGACCTCCGCCGCAGGCTTCACGTAGCGCAGCGCAGGGGCGAAAGCTGTCTCGCGGTAGCCGCCTATCGGCATCCCGTCCTCTCCGAGCAGGGTGCGGCAGCAGCCGTAATCGCGCCGCGTCAGCACCAGCTCGCCGCCGTTCATCCACGGCTCGTAAGGCACATTGGTGCTGTACGCGAATTCCGCCGGCCGCTTCGAGTAGCGCAGCGAGGTCTCCTCCGCGCCGCCCAGCGGCTCTCCCGCCCGCAGGTACTGGAACCAGCGCGTGCGGCTGTATACGCCCACCGGCGGCAGTGCCGCGGTGTCCGTCCCGTTGACGAGCGCGGGCGTGAACAGGGCCGCACGGTCGCCCGGCAGCGCAAGGCCTGCCAGCCCCATGCGGAACTTCACGCTCATCAGGCCGGCGTTGCGCCTGACGGATGTGTTCTCAATCCGCACGCCAAGGCGCGGGACTGTGTCGCCCGTCACGGGAAGCGCTCCGGCGCGCAAAGGCGGCAGGGCGGCGAACAGAACCGCCGCAGCGACGGCTCTGCGAGTCCACGTGTTTCTCATTTTCCCCATCCTCATCATCTCAATTAAAACAGGTAAACCAGGTTCAAGGCCGCTTTCGTGGGGCCGACATAGCTGTGCGGCCGGTCCCCCTCCACTTTCTTGCCGCAATCCGCGCACTCGTAAACGTCGTAGCGCGTGTACACGTAGCCGAAGCCCGCTTCAAGCTCCAGGTTCCAGTGCTGCCCCAGCACGAAAGCGTAGCCGTAGGCGATGCCCGCGCCGACAGCCCAGCCCTGTACGCGGTGATTTTTCAGGATTGAAAAGTCTGTGCCGAGAAAGTCAAGGCTCGTGTCGATGTTGCCCACGTTGTACTGGCCGCCGAGAGCGTGGAAGCCGAGAAAGTGTCCCGCGAAGCGGTCGCAGAACCAGTAGCGCGCCTCAGGCTGCGCCAGCCAGTGCTTCCACTTGTGCCCCTTGACGGTCCACCCGTTGTAGTTTCCCGACAGGTCGAGCGTCCAGCGCGGCGCGAGGCCGAACTCGACCCCCGCGTTCACCGTGCAGGCGGCATCGTAAAGAGCGTTGGTCTTCACGGCCACGTTCTGCGCCCCCGCGCCCGCGGCACAGGAAAACGCCAGCACGGCCAGTGCCGCGAACTTCTTTTTCAGCTTGTTGTCCATCTCCTCTTGCCTTGCCCATTCAATTGTGTTTCACGCGATTGCGCTTCCTGCTGGGAAGTGGGCGCTTTCCCCGCCGCTGCGCGCACTCTTTCTAAGAGTGCGTACGAATCGTCCGCAAAAATACGATTATCTTCCATTTGTCCAAGCAAAAAGGACAAAAAATTTTTCCTCAAAACACACCCCCCCCCAATTTTATTTTGTTGGTTTACAATAGATTGAAATTTTGTTGCGAAAAATTTTTCCGCGGCGTTTCCCCCGGTTTTTCATACTGCCCGAAACCTCCCATTTGCCTGAACTGGCAGACCCCTTTCGCGCAAGAATCTCGGAAATGTTAAGGAAACGAGTTTTTCTCTGCTCGTTAGATTACTGATAGACAGACGTATACGTTGTCGTACGCACTCTTAGAAAGAGTGCGTATCTTATGTGAAGCAAAGAATCGACCGTTTTGACCCGCCATCCACGCCGCTTTGCCCCGTCATCGCACATCCGTATCCTTCCGCCGCGTCCGCTCCGTTTCCCGCCAGC
>CAZLLM010000015.1:2298-9317 GCA_964560405.1 uncultured Prevotella sp. | reverse complement strand
TTCTATCATCTCCTCAGCCGTCATACGCGCCTGCCCGCCCGTCCTCATGTCCTTGAGCGTAACGCTTCCGGCGGCCAGCTCCTCTTCGCCCACGAGCGCCACGAAGGCCGCGCCGCCCGCCGCGGCGTAGCTCATCTGCTTCTTCACCCTCACGCTGTCGGGGTATACCTCCGTGCGTATCCCCGCACGCCGCGCCATGCCCGCCAGCTCCATGCAGCGCGGAAGCCCCGCTTCGCCGAAGTTCACGAAGAGCAGCTGCACGGCGCCGGCCGCGGCGGGGAAAAGGCCGAGCGCGTCGAGCACGTCGCATATCCTGTCCGCGCCGAAAGAGACGCCCACCCCGCTGAGGCCGGGCATGCCGAATATGCCCGTCAGGTTGTCGTAGCGGCCGCCGCCCGCCACCGAGCCTACGCCCGCGCCGAGGGGCGAGGCCTCGAAGATGCAGCCGGTGTAGTAGTCCAGCCCCCTTGCGAGGGACAGGTCGAGGCACACCTCGTTGGCCGTGCCCGCCCTCGCGAGCGCGCCGAGCACATACTCTACCTCGTCAAGCCCTTTGAGGCCCGCTTCGTCCGCCGCGAGTTCGCGGCGCATCGCCATGATTTTCTCCTCGTTCGTCCCTCCGGCGGATATGACGGGCATAATGCCCGCGACGGCTTCCTCGCCTATCCCCGCCTGCGCGAGAGATTCGCGCACTCCGTTGGCGCCCGCCTTTTCGAGCCTGTCGATGGCTGCGGTTACCGCCGCTATCTTGCCGGCCGCGCCTGCCTTGGCGGCCACGGCGGCGAGGATCTTGCGGTTGTTCAGCCTTATCCTCACTTTCATGCCGAAGCGGCTGAACACCTCGTCGGCGATTTGCAGCAGCTCCGTCTCGTTCACTAACGAATCAGACCCGACGACATCGGCGTCGCACTGCCAGAACTCGCGGTAGCGCCCTTTCTGCGGGCGGTCGGCCCGCCACACGGGCTGTATCTGATAACGCCGGAAAGGCATCCGGAGCTCTTCGCGGTGCTGCACCACAAAGCGCGCGAAAGGCACGGTCAGGTCGTAGCGCAGCCCTTTCCCGCATATCAGGGCGGCGAGGCGCGCCGGATTGGCCGCATCGATGCCGCCCTCCGCAACGCCTTCGAGGAAATTCCCCGAATTGAGCACTTTGAACAGCAGCTTGTCGCCCTCCTCCCCGTACTTCCCCATAAGCGTGGCAAGGTTTTCCATCGCCGGGGTCTCAATCTGGCGGAAGCCGTAAAGCTCGTAAACGTCCCGTATCGTGCTGAAAACATAATTGCGCCGCGCCGTCTCCGCCGGCGTAAAGTCGCGCATGCCGCGGGGTGTGGATGGTTTTGCCGTCATTCGGATATGGTTTTCGCCGCGCGGCCTGCGCCTTCGCCGCCCCCGCACGGAAGTTGCGGGGCAAAATTACGCTTTTTCCGGCGGCTTTCCCGCCCCGCGCCCGCCAAGAAAGGCGCGCAACGGCGCAAAAGCCTTAATTTTGACGCGGCAAGCATCGGTCAGAAATGGGAAAGAGGGAAATCAGACGGTGGGAAGTGCTGGCGAGCAAGTACCTTATACGCCGCCCGTGGCTCACAGCCCGCGTTGACAGCGTGAGGCTTCCGACGGGGGCGGTCAATGACGAGTATTATGTGCTGGAATACCCTGCGTGGGTGAATGTTACGGCGATAACAGAGGCGGGAAAGTTCGTCATGGTGGAGCAATACCGCCACGGCATCGGCGAGACCTGCATGGAACTCTGCGCCGGCGTGGTTGATCCCACAGACAAGACTCCTTTGGAGGCCGCGAAAAGGGAGCTGCTGGAAGAGACGGGCTACGGCGGAGGAGAATGGAGCCTCCTATTGAAAGCCGCGCCCAACGCCTCGGCTATGAACAATTTCTCCTACTGTTTCCTGGCCGAAGGCGTGAGGAAGATTTCCGGCCAGCGTCTCGAGCCGACGGAGGACATCGCGGTGCGCCTGCTCAGCGAGCGCAGCGTCCTGAAACTGCTTGGGAGCGGCGGGCTGAAACAGGCTCTGATGATCGCGCCGCTCTACAAGTATTTTTATGGGAAATGCGCAGGAAACCTCCGCCGCGACGGAAAAAGCCCGGCAGAACCGGAGACTTAGCGCCGCGCCTCCCGCAAGCGCGGCACCGTATGCCGACATTGCGGGGAACAGCGCTGCTTACACGCCGCAGCCGCCGCGGGACAGGAGGCGGCAGACCGCCAAGACACGCCTGCCTGAGCGCAATGTCGCGCCGAAAATGCAGCTTCCGCCTCCGGCTTTCACGCGCAGGCGGCGGCGCAGCTCTTCGGCTTTCACCGGGAAATTACGCACCGCGACATCTGCGCCCGGCAGCGCCTTGCACAACAGCCGCGCCTCCCGCCCGGGGAATCCGGCAGTGCCCTCCACTTTGAATACTTTCCCCATGAAGCTGCCGTTAAATTCGTCGGAAGTGTACAGGTGGGTATTCGGATGCAGCTTGCGCAGCCCGTAGCGTTGTGCGGTCAGCCGGAAAGCTCCCGCTTTGAGCACCGCAGGCGCGGGCTCGTACAGGAAAGCGCCTATCTCATCGCAAAACCCGCATGAAGCCTCGCGCTCCTCGCGCTGACGGAAGCTGAAAGACCTCGTCCCCACCGCGCTTATCTCGGAACAGACTATGAGAGCCTCGGAACCGCCTGAAAAATCCGTGAGGCTTATGATTTCTTTCACCTCGCCATTCACAGCGACTACGTGCAGTTCGCGGCATCCGCCTGTCCCGCGCAACGCCGCGCTTATGTCAAGCATCGGAGACAGCTTCAGCATGAGGAATCTGCACTTCCTTTCAAGGAGAGGTAGCATTTTCGTAACATCGGGGGCGCAATCGCCGGGCAGCACAGCCCGGCGGCGGCCGGGAATACGCCTTGCGGGGTCTATGAAAACGAAATCCGCCGGCTTCATCTCCTGCAGCAGCTTTTCGGAATCGGCGCACACTACCGAAAAATTGCGCATTCCGGCCGCCTTGAAATTATTCCGCGCCAAATCGCAAAGCTCCCCGTCCCTGTCCACATAGGCGGCTTCCGCGAAAAGCGGGGACATCGCCATGAAATCCACGCCCAGGCCGCCTGCGAGGTCTGCCATCGTGCCGCGTTCCGGCACGGCGCGTCTCACTATGCCTGCCTTGTAAGCGGCGGCGGCCTCTCCCGAGCATTGTTCCAGCGCGGCGCGTCCGGGGAATTCCGCCCCTTTAAGCACGGCGAGGCGCGGTGCCTTGCGTTTCAGAAGCTGCACGGCTTCTATCTGCGTCAGCGCCGCCCGCAAATCCGCTCCCTCCGGGACTTTCGCCGACAAGGCCAGACGGCGCACGTCATCCGCGAGGTGCGCGTCTATGAACGCCCGCGTTTCCTCGCTAATCATTTTATCACCTTGTAGTATTTCCTCGCGTTGGCTCTGGATGTGTAGTTAAAATGCCACCACTCGGTGCGCAAAGGCCTGAAACCGGCTTCGCTCATCACCCTGCGCAGCAGGCGGCGGTTCGCGTAAGCCTCGCGAGACAGTTTCTTCTGCCGCAGAAGCTCGTCTTCCTTGTCAATGTGCGCGAGAGGAGTCATATTGTCTATGAGCGTACCCATAGTTATGCTGTCGCCGTCCGGCGCGGCAATCGTAACGTCGACGGCAAGCCCGTAGTTGTGCAGGCCGCCGCCGTGAGCCGGGTTGCTTACATATATGTTCTTCGGCGTACCCGCTACAGCATTCCACATGCGTTGCTGCACCGACATGGGACGCGCGGCATCGTACACTTTCAGGGACAGGCGCGGATGAGAGCGGCGCAGAATGCGCTGCGCCTTTCGCAGTGCGGCGGCGGCTTTCGGATGAAGGTAGGCGCGATGCAGGCCGCCGTAAAGCGCACGCCCCGTGAAATTGTCGGCGCGAGTGTACATCAGGCTCACAAGAATAGTGGAATCCACACTGGCGATGTTCACCATTCCCTGCCGCTCCATTGATTTCTCGGCTGCAGTGCTTACGTTTTGCGTTTGAGCGGCGGCCGCTGCCATCGCGAAAGCAGCGGCAGCGATGACAGTCCTTTTACCGTGAAAACAAAACCTTGTACGTGGCAATACAGTGCCTGTTAATTCAGTTTGGCTTCTCTGACGTTTCTCGCAGCCCGCGCTGCGCTTAATGCGGTACTCCGACAACGCCGACTTCGGACATTCCGTACTTCCGTACCATTTGCGACCTAATAAACCGTTCCGGCAGGCACACATCAGATGCATACGCAACTTATGCCGCCGCACGGCATGAAACATCTCTGACATAACGTGAAAAACATTCTGCATCTTCAAAATTCCCCAGTCTGAAATCAATTCTCCGTCATGACCGCGACATTAAAAAGAGCGGCAACGCCTTGTTTTCACCGGCTGAAATCAAGGATGCTTCCGTCGGGCAGCACAGCCCGCGCCGTAATGCCTAACCTTACTCCCGGACGGGCGTTGGAATAGAACAGCACGGAAGCCTTCCCGTTTTCATCGGCAAGGACATCCGGGTTCCAGTACAGGGTGCGGCGGAAGTCCTCTGGGTCGGGCAGGTCGCGCTTGCGGTAATCCGGGCCGTCGAAACTTTCGTCATCGTTGTAGCCTGCGAAATACACAACCTTGGCTTTCCCCTTTCTCTTCAGCAACTCCGGGTCGTTGTTCAAATAAACGAACATCGTGTACGTGACTTCTTCGCCTGAGCGAGGCTGCGCGGAAATTTTGTTCAGAGTCTCGGATTTTGTGGAAAAATAAACGGCAGAGACCTCGTTGGCGAAATATATGTGGTTGTACGACGGACGGGCGCTTTCATCGTGAACCTGATTGTCCACCACAACTTTCACAGGCCAGTTCTTGTAAGTGAATGTGTAGTAGCCGTCATTCGTGAAGTAGTCGAATTTGCTGTTCAAAGACTTCAGCAAGTCCCACAGCAAGGGCGTGTCTTCCCCCTTGTCGCAGTAGCGCATTGTTTCATAAGGTATGTTGTAGTATATGTCGCAGTTGCGCCGGGCGAAGTCCTCGCCTCCCATCCAATGCCTGCGTCCGCTGCTGGTGTTGTCTTTGCGCTTGCCTTTCACTACCGCCGCTCCCAGGCGGATGTCGCCTTTCGAGACAGTGTCGTTCCAAGAAAAGGCGAAACTTTCGGCATACGGCGTATCATGCGCGTATCTTGTTGTGAGGAACTCGCGCGGATCAAGCGTCCGGACGGCGGGCGCGAAGCAGCGGTCGAGAGCTATCCGCGCCGAAATCTCCTTTCCGCCGGCGAAAGCGCGGAAGCGCCCTATCCCCCAGCTGTAATACTTCGGCGGCATGAGAGCGAATCCGCCGCCGCTGTCGGTCGTGCACGAGCCTGAAACTTTTCCGTGCGGCGTGTATATATCCACGTCAAGCCGCGCCCCCTTTATCGCGAGACGCTTGCGGTTGCCGGAAAGCAGGCGGCCGCGCAGAAGCTGCCCTTCCTCAACCGGCTGCCGGAGATTGAAAGGCTCTACGCCCGACATCTCCCGCCAGTCGTACTTTCTCCAGCCTTGCACCATAAGCAGAAGGTCGAGAGCGCGGCGATGAAGCGAGTCGTCACTCTCGAAATAGTATTCGGGATGATATACGAAACCTTTTATGTCGGAAGAGAGCAGCAAGTCGGCATTGGCCGAGGCATCGGCACCGTCAACTTCGGAATCAACATCGCGCACTGCGAGCGAGAAGTAAGCGTTGCAGGGGTTCCCCTGCGCGTCCGCGAGCTTCATGTCGAGCACAACGGGCGAGAAGGGCTGGTATTCCGCCGCGTTCTGCTTCACTTCAAGCGAAACAGGCCATTGCGGCTTTTTCCACACGAGCCTTTCCCACAGGATCCGGCCGTCGTCGCTGAAGAACGTTATCTGGTTTATTCCGTAGCGGAGGAAACGCTCCGCGAAACTCCACTTCATCCTTTCCCTCAGACGCAGGGTGTCGAAATGGCAGGCCGCGCCACGGCACGTTACGCTTACGCCCACGAGCTTGCCCGCCATATCGGGCGTGGCGCTTATGCCGAGGCTTACGCTGTCGCCGCTCACCGCCGCCGTCGCCGCCATCCCGGACTTGCGGGCGGCGGGCAGGTCGAAGCCGTATTGCCGCTCCTCGCCGTTTGAGAACGTCACACGGCATCCTCCGCTCATCGGCGGAAGCGTGAAAGACCCCATCCCTTCGTGTTCGGCGGCGGACGTGAGGATAAGGCTGCCGTCCTCGCCGTAAAGGCGGCAGGTGGCGTCCGCCGGTAGCCCTTTGCGGTCGGTAACGCGGAAAGCCACCTGCTGCTCCAGCCCTTCAACCAAAGCCCCGCCCTCGGGGTAGAACTCCACGTACATGCCTCCGCCATGCACAGAGTCGCGCCTCAGAGCGTCCGGCTCTTTCCGCGGCTTGGGGACATCGGGGCTGTATTCCTTCTCTTCCATAAAGGGCGGCGTGTACGCGCCGGGCTTGTCGCCCGGCTCATACACCGGCACGAGGCGCGAGAAGCAGTAGTCGCCGTCCCAGTTGAGCATGGCGCGGGTGAAGGCCCGCACCTCGTAGAAGCCGCTCCGCATCAAGCCGTCAAGGGGCAGGCTGCCCGAAGCCTGCCCTTCGGAAATCTCGTAGTTTTTCCGCAGCACGAGGTTGCCGTCGTCGTCAAGAAGCTCCACGTAAAGCACCTTGCTCATGTCGGTAAGGCGCAGCGTGGACGCCCGCACGACATAAGCCTTGAAGTATATCTTTTCCGACATGAAATAGGCGTTGTTGTCAAGATGAAGGTACACTTTCTCTTGGGTGCACTTGCTGTCGTATTCCGATATGTTCCTGAAGAACGCGAGCAGCTTCCCCTCGCTCTCTCCGCCGTCCTGCGAAAGGGACGGCGCGGCCGGCAGCGCGAGAGCCGCCAGCAGCATAAACCGCTTCATACCCATAACCGCTCAGATTTGTTTCCCGTTGTCATGCGCCGCGGCGGGCCCGCGCTCCGCTCCGTCCGCCTGCGGTACGCAAAGATACGCAAAACGCGCCTCATTCCCGCAGC
>CAZLLM010000015.1:0-2198 GCA_964560405.1 uncultured Prevotella sp. | reverse complement strand
GCTCCGTCCGCCTGCGGTACGCAAAGATACGCAAAACGCGCCTCATTCCCGCAGCTCCGCGAAAGCCTGCAGAAGACGGCGGGGCATCGCCTGAATGAGCGGGAATTTCGCTAACTTCGCGGCAGCTTACAAATGTCACACTTCAAAAACTTCACAAACTCATGAGAACCACACTGCACACCCTGCCCGCCGTCTGCGCCGCCGCCTGCCTCGCGGCCGCGCCGCCGCGCTGCGCCGCGCAGTATGACCGCGGCCCGGACAACACGCTCCGTCTCGCGACATACAACATCCATGACGGCAAGGCCGCCGACGGCAAGTCGTACAGCTACGGCGCGCAGGCGGGGATAATAGAAAGCATAGACCCCGACATCATCGCCATCGAAGAGGTGGACAGCGCGAGCGGGCGCAGCGGAGGGCGCTACGCCCTCGGCGAATACGCCGCCAGCCTCGGCATGCGCGCCTTTTATTCGCCTACTGTCAGCATCGGCGGCGGAGTGTACGGGATGGGCGTGCTGGCGAAGAGGAAGCCGTCGGCCGTGAGGCGGCTCAGCCTGCCCGGGCGCGAAGAGCCGCGCACCGCGGTGATAGCCGAATTCGACAACTGCGTGTTCTGCGGCACGCACCTCTCGCTCAACGACGACGACCGCATAAGTTCGCTCAAGATAATCTGCGGGGAAGCGGAGAAGTACGGCAAACCCTTCTTCCTCGCGGGCGACCTGAACGCGTCGCCGGACGACCCCTCCGGCGCGTTCCTGCTGCGGAACTTCGAGATACTGAACGACACGGCGCGGCACACCTTCCCGGCGGACAGCCCGTCGGTCACAATCGACTACATCGCTGTCTACAAGAAACACGCCGGCATGATAGCCCCACTCGGCTCCGGCGTCGCCGCCGCGGGGACGGCCTCCGACCACCTTCCCGTGTACGCCGACGTGCGCGTCAAGCTGCCCGCAAGTGGCCTCTTCTGCGCGCAGCCCTATTTGCAGGACTTCGCCGACGGCGCGGTGACCGTGATGTACCAGACGAACGCCGCGGTGCACACATGGGTGGAGTACGGCACCGACACGGCGGACCTGAAGACCGCCCGCACACTCCTCTCAGGGCAGGAGCCGTGCTTCGACATCGAGAACAAGGTGCGCCTCAGCGGGCTGAAGCCGGGAGTGAAGTATTATTACAGGGTGTGCGCGCAGGAAATGCTTGAAAACCGCGCCTACCACAAGACGCTCGGCGAAGAGGCGCGCACGCCGTTCTATTCGTTCACGCTCCCCGCGCCCGACGCCCGGAAATTCACCATGATCGTCCTCAACGACCTGCACGAGCAGGACGGGGAGATGAACCGCCTCCTCAGCGTGCTGGAAAAGAAAGGCGTGGCCTACGACTTCTCCGTGTTCAACGGCGACTGCGTCCCCGAGCCGCGCGACCGCGGACACGCCATAACGCGCGTCAATAAGCTCATGTCGGCAGTGCGCGCCGCCGAAAAGCCGGCCATAATCATACGCGGCAACCACGAGATACGCAACGGATATTCGGCGGGGATGCTCTCGCTCACAAGCAACTTCGGCGGGAACACCTACGGAGCCTTCTCATGGGGCGACACGCGCTTCGTGGTGCTCGACTGCGGCGAGGACAAGAAAGACTCCGAGCCCGTCTACTACGGGCTTAACGACTTCTCGCGGCTGCGGCAGGAGCAGGCCCTCTTCCTTGCGCAGGAGACGAGGAGCAAGGAGTTCAAACGCGCGCGGCGGCGCATACTCATACAGCACATCCCCATCTGGGGCGACAACAGCGTCTACACGGACGGCTACCATCCGTGGACAAGGCTTTGGGACCCGGAGCTGCAGAAAGCGGGGTTCGATATGGACCTGACGGCCCACGCGCACCGTTTCTACGTCCTCGAGAAAAACGAGAAAGGCAACCCCTGTCCCGTGATAGCCGGCGGCGGGCCGGAGGAGAACGGCAGGCACGCCACGGTGATGGCGCTTGAAAAAGACGGCGGCGCGTTGCGCCTGCGGGTCTTCGACATCGAGGGGAACACCCTTCTCGACAGGAGCTTCTGACGCGCCTCCGCCCCGCGGCGGGAGGCCTGCGGGCGGCCGCCGCACTCCCCCCGCCATGCCGCTTTCCTCCGGCGGCGCAGGACGCGCACGGAACACAGCAGCGGCAAAGCCGCCCGCCGCTTCGACCCGCCGCGCAGCCTT
>CAZLLM010000014.1:0-9640 GCA_964560405.1 uncultured Prevotella sp. | reverse complement strand
ACGCCGCCGCGCCTTATTCCCGCATGCCGGTTCCGGCTGAGGGGTTTTCGCCCGGATGTTTTTTGCCTGGCGGATATATTTTGGTAATTTCGCGGCAATTGCAATCTGAACGAACATCCTGCCTTATGTCGAAAGTCATAACTCTGCGCAAAGGCCTGGACATCCGTCTGGCGGGCGCGGCGGAAAGCGCAACGGACATCCTCAGGGAGGGGGTGCGGGAGGCGGCGGTATGCCCCGGCGATTTCACAGGCTGCGTGCCGCGCGCCGTCGTCAGGGAGGGCGACAAAGTGAAAATCGGGACTCCCGTATTCATCGACAAGCGCAACCCGGCGCAGATGATTACGGCCACGGTAAGCGGCAGGGTTTCGGCCGTGGAGCGCGGGGAGCGGCGCAAGCTGCTTGCCGTGCGCATAGAAAACGACGGGATGTACAGCGCCATTGACTTCAGCAAGTTCGACACCGC
Organism: uncultured Prevotella sp.; assembly: GCA_964560405.1. Lineage (GTDB taxonomy): Bacteria > Bacteroidota > Bacteroidia > Bacteroidales > Bacteroidaceae > UBA6398. Next base: position 9,177 of record CAZLLM010000014.1, on the reverse strand, counting down.
CTCGCTGACCGCCGAGAGGGCTGTCGACCTGCTGAACACGTCCGGCCTCGCGGAGTTCATGAGGCAGCTGCCCTACGGCATCGCGCCAGACACCCGCGTGCCGCCCCGCGACATCTTCGTGTCCGCGTTCAGCCGCATGCCCCTCGCCGCTGACTTCGCCGTGGTCTCTGCGGGGCGGGAGGATTTTTTCAAGGCCGGGATTGAGGCCCTCTCAAAGGTCGCCCCGGTGCACATAGGCATCGCCCCCGAACAGGAGGGCACGTTTCTCGCGGAAATAAGCTGCGCCGAGACGACCGTCTTCAAAGGTCCGAACCCGTCGGGCAACGTCGGGGTGCAGATCAACAACACCCGCCCCGTGAACAAAGGCGAGGTTGTCTGGACCATGGGCGCGGAAGAAGTGATCATCTTCGGGAAACTGCTCCTGACAGGCCGCCCTGACTTCACTCGCCGCATCGCCCTTGCCGGCGCGGAGGTAGCGAGGCCGCAGTACTACGACATGACTGTCGGCGCGGAGCTCGCCCCGCTGCTGGCGGGAAGGCTGAAGCACACGGAACACGTGAGGATAATAAACGGGAACCCTCTCACCGGCAGGAAGGCTGCCGCCGGCGGCTTCCTCGCTGCGACATCCACGGAGGTGACCGCAATCCCCGAAGGGGACAACGTCAGCGAACTGCTCGGCTGGATAAGGCCGCGGCTTGACGACTTCTCCGCAAGCCGCTCCTACTTCTCGCGGCTCTTCCCGAAAAAGGAATACAACTTAGACGCCCGGATAAAGGGCGGCGAGCGGCATATCATAATGAGCGGGGAGTACGACAGGGTGTTCCCCATGGACATTTACGCCGGCTATCTTGTTAAGGCCATCATCGCAAGGGACATAGACCGCATGGAAGAGCTGGGGATTTACGAAGTGACACCGGAGGATTTCGCCGTCGCGGAGTTCGTGGATTCCTCAAAGCTCGAATTGCAGCGCATTGTCCGCGAGGGGCTGGACTTCCTGCGCGAAGAGATGGCGTGAGCGGGATGCGTAACACTCCGTACTGACCAAAACAAAGCTGACAAACCGCAATGAGCAACCTTAAAGATCTTCTCGACAGGATAAGGCCCGCATTCGAGGGGGAGGGCCGGCTGAAATGCTTCCGGTCGGTGTTCGAGGGCTTCGAATCGTTCCTCTTCGTCCCTTCCGCGACATCCAAGTCGGGCGTGTCCGTCCACGATGCCATCGATTCCAAGCGCATAATGTCGTTTGTGGTGATAGCCCTGATGCCCGCGCTGCTTTTCGGCATGTACAACGTGGGTTTCCAGAACTACAAGGCGGCTGGTGCGGAAGGCACGCTCATGGAAATGTTCCTGTACGGTTTCCTCGCCGTCCTGCCTAAAATAATCGTGTCTTATGCGGTGGGGCTGGGCATCGAGTTCGCCGTAGCGCAATGGAAGCGCGAAGAGATTCAGGAGGGCTATCTGGTTACGGGCATTCTGATACCTATGATACTGCCGGTGAACTGCCCTCTTTGGATAATCGCCGTCGCCGTGGCCTTCGCCGTGGTTTTCGCCAAGGAAGTGTTCGGCGGGACGGGCATGAACATATTCAACGTGGCTTTGGCCGCGCGCGCCTTCCTCTTCTTCTCTTACCCTTCCAAGATGTCGGGCGACGAAGTGTGGGTGGCGAGGGAGTCCATACTGGGGCTGGGGAACAACCTGCCGGACGCGTATTCCGCGGCCACGCCATTGGCGGAAGCCGGGGCGGGGAACGTGCCGGCGGCTTCGCTCTCCGACTCAATAATAGGCCTGATACCGGGCAGCATAGGCGAGACCAGCGTCATCGCAATAGCGGCAGGCGCGGCGATACTTCTCGCCACGGGGATTGCGAGCTGGAAGACCATGGCCAGCGTGTTCGCAGGCGGAATCCTGACCGCCGCGCTTTTCCACTCCGCCGGGATGACGCCCATCCGGTGGTATGAGCACATAGCGCTCGGCGGCTTCTGCTTCGGGGCGGTCTTCATGGCCACCGACCCTGTAACGAGCGCGAGGACAGAGAAAGGGAAATACATTTACGGCTTCCTGATAGGGGTCATAGCGATATCGGTGCGGGTGCTCAACCCGGGCTACCCCGAAGGGATGATGCTCGCCATCCTCATGATGAACATTTTCGCGCCGGCAATAGACTATTGCTTCGTGCAAAGCAACGTGCGCCGCCGCGCCCGCAGGCTGAAACAAAAAACAGGCATAAGATGAAGACCGACACAAACAGCAACGCATATACGATAGCGTATTCGTCGGCGGTAGTGGTTGTCGTCGCGTTTCTCCTCGCCTTCGCCTCCAAGGCGCTGGAGCCGGCTTCCGCCGCGAACGAGCGCATCGACAAGAAAAAGCAGATACTCGCTTCGCTGAACATACGCGGCATAGGAAACGGCGAAGTGGAGGAGCGGTACAGGGAGTGCGTAACCTGCGACAAGATAATCCGCGCCGACGGCTCGACGGCGGACGAGGGCGGCGCGGGGGACGGCGCGGGCTTCAAAGTAAGCATGAAAGACATAACGGACAGCTGCCTGCCGGTCTACTGCTGCCGCGTAGGCGGGAAGACAAAGTATGTGATACCCCTAAACGGGAAAGGGCTGTGGGGCGGCATCTGGGGCTACATAGCGCTCGACGAGGACAAGAACACGGTGTTCGGCGCATATTTCAGCCACGCCAGCGAGACCGCAGGGCTCGGCGCGAGGATTACGGAACGGGCTTTCCAAGACCAGTTCATCGGCAAGAAGGTTTTCGGGGAGAGCGGCGGGGCTGTCTTGCTCAGCGTCGTGAAAAAGCGCGAGCCGGACAAAGCGGACTTCCAGTGCGACGGGATTTCGGGCGCCACCCTTACAAGCGAGGGCGTGAGCGACATGATAAAAGACTGCCTGGCGAAATACAGGGCGTTCCTGCTTGACACAAGCGAAAGCCGCCCGCAAAAGGCGCCGCAAGGGGCGGCTGGCGAAACGGCCGTCCGCAATCAAGGACATAAAACACGCTGAAACATGGCAAAACTGTTTTCCACAGAGAACCGGGAAGTCCTGACAGCCCCTTTCGGGAAGGACAACCCTGTAACCGTCCAGATACTCGGCATCTGCTCGGCTCTTGCCGTAACCTCCCAGCTGAAGCCCGCGATAGTGATGGGGCTTTCCGTCACGGTGATCACGGCGTTCAGCAACCTTATAATATCCGCCCTCCGCAAGACTATCCCCAACAGGATAAGGATCATAGTCCAGCTTGTGGTGGTCGCGGCGCTGGTCACCATCGTAAGCATGCTGCTCAAGGCCGTCGCCTACGACGTGAGCGTCCAGCTTTCCGTGTACGTGGGGCTTATAATCACTAACTGCATACTCATGGGCAGGCTCGAAGCCTTCGCCATGAGCCACGCCCCGTGGGAGAGCCTCCTCGACGGCGTGGGGAACGGACTCGGCTACGCCTGCATCCTCGCTGCGGTGGGCGCGGCGCGGGAGCTGCTCGGCGCGGGGAGCCTGTTCGGATTCAAGCTCCTGCCGCGCTTCGTCTACGACGCGGGATACATGGACAACAGCATGATGACGACCCCCTCCATGGCCCTGATAATCTTAGGCTGCATAATCTGGATAAGCCGGGCGGCGCGGAAAGGCTGAACGCCCGCTCCCGCTCCGGACGCCGCATTAACAATCAGTACGCATCAGCAATATGGGACACGAATTAAGCCTGTTCATCCGCTCCATATTTGTGGACAACATGATATTCGCCTCGTTCCTGGGCATGTGCTCATACCTGGCGGTATCGAAGAACATCAAGACATCTCTCGGGCTCGGCATCGCGGTAACTTTCGTGCTGGCCGTGACCGTGCCGGCGAACTACTTGCTGCAGACGGAAGTGCTGGGCGCGGACGGCATTTTCGGCACAGACCTCACCTACCTGTCGTTCATCCTCTTCATCGCCGTTATAGCGGCTATCACGCAGTTAGTGGAGATGGTGGTGGAGCGCTTCTCGCCGTCGCTGTACGCCGCGCTGGGGATATTCCTCCCCCTCATCGCGGTGAACTGCGCCATCATGGGCGCCTCGCTCTTCATGCAGCAGCGCATCGGGATGAGCCCCGCCGACAGCCGGGCCATAACGAGCGCGGGCGACGCCTTCACCTACGCCGTCAGCTCCGGCATAGGGTGGCTGCTGGCCATCGTGGGGCTGGCCGCGATACGCGAGAAGATGTCATACTCCGACGTGCCCAAGCCGCTCCAGGGGCTGGGGATAACGTTCATCACGGTAGGCCTGATGGCGATAGCCTTCATGTGCTTCTCCGGGCTGAAACTATGAAAGCGTGACAGAAACAAGGCGGCCGCGCCGCGCGGGCGGGAGAAGGCCGGCTCAAACACATTCACCGACATGGACATATCATTCATCTTGTCAAGCATAGCCGTCTTCTGGTGCGTCATCACCCTGATGGTGGCCCTCCTCCTCGTGGCGAAAAGATACCTGACGCCGGGCGGGAGCGTGACCCTCACCGTCAACGGCGACAGGAGGCTCTCCGTGCCGCAGGGCTCCACGCTCCTGTCCACGCTCGCGGAGCAGGGCGTGTTCCTGCCGTCGGCTTGCGGAGGGAAAGGCTCCTGCGGCCAGTGCAGATGCCAGGTGACGGAAGGCGGGGGCGAAGCCGCCGACGTGGAGCGCGCGCACTTCTCGCGCAAGGAGCTGCGCGGCGGGTACAGGCTGGGATGCCAGGTGAAGGTGAAGGGCGACATGAGCGTCGCCGTGCCGCAGGCGGTGCTCGGGGTGAGGAAGTACGAATGCACCGTCGTGTCGAACAAGGCGGTGGCCTCGTTCATAAAAGAGTTCGTGGTCGCCCTGCCCGAAGGCGAGCACATGGACTTCATACCCGGCTCCTACGCGCAAATCGAGATACCCGAATACAGCATAGACTACGCCAAGGACATCGACAGGGAATCCCTCGGCAGATACCTGCCCGCATGGGAGAAATACGGGCTGTTCTCCCTCAGATGCCGCAACACCGAGCCAACCACAAGGGCCTACTCCATGGCCAACTACCCCGCCGAGGGCGACCGCTTCATGCTCACCGTGAGGATAGCCACGCCGCCCCCGCTCCCCAAGCCTCAGACCGGCTTCACGGACGTGCCGCCGGGCATAGCCTCCTCGTACATCTTCTGCGCGAAGCCGGGAGACAAGGTCGTGATGTCAGGGCCCTACGGCGACTTCCACCCGCGCTTCTCCTCGAAGCGCGAAATGATATGGGCGGGCGGAGGCGCGGGGATGGCCCCGCTGAGGGCGCAGATAATGCACATGACGCGCACGCTCAACACCACGGACCGCAGGATGTCCTACTTCTACGGCGCGAGGTCGCTCTCGGAAGTGTTCTACCTCGACGACTTCCTGCGGCTCGAAAAAGACTTCCCCAACTTCAGGTTCTTCCTCGCCCTCGACCGCCCCGACCCCGAGGCGGACGCCGCAGGCGTGGAGTACACGCCGGGCTTCGTGCATCAGGTGATGTTCGAGAAATACCTGAAAAACCATCCCGAGCCTGAGGACATCGAGTACTACATGTGCGGGCCCGGCCCCATGACGGAGGCAGTCTCCGCGATGCTGCTCTCGCTCGGCGTCTCAGAGAAAGACATCATGTTCGACGACTTCGGAGGGGGGGCGCCGGCGAAAAAGGGCTGACCGCGCCCCTCAGCGGCAGGCCTCCCGCCGGTCCCCTCTCCGTCCCGCCCCGCCGCGCCCCTCACGCCCTCCGGCGCCGCGCCTCGCGCCCGCTCCGCGCCGCCCCCGCGGAAGGCCCTGCGGAGGCCAGTCCAACTCTCTTATAATCTATAGGTCGACTCTCATATAAGAGTGTTTTGATTCTCTTATAAGAGTGTAAAAATTGTCTTATAAGACTCTTAAAATTGTCTTATAAGAGTCTCAAAATTGTCTTATAAGAGAGTTGGAAGGAGATTATAAGACAATTTGGTTTTTCTTATAACCCTTGATTATCAGCAAGTTACAAAACCCGTTTCCGAAGGCCTCCCGGAGGCGGTTCCGGGGCGGATTCCGGCGGCTCCGAAAGGCCGCGGCCGCCGTTCCGAAGCGGCGCGCGGGTCAGACCTGTATGCCGCAGGCCTGCTTGACCTCGTCGAGCACGAATATGGATTCCAGCGAATCGAGGCTCTCGATAGTCCCGAGCACGTTGAGCACGAACTCCCGGTAATACCTCATGTCGGGCGCGTTGATTTTAAGGAGATAGTCGAAGCCCCCCGATATGTTGTAGCACTCCGACACCTCCGTCACCCCCTTGATGACACCGGTGAACTCCTCCGCGATCTCCTTGTTGAGCCTGCGCAGCTTCACGCGGCAGAACACCGTAAGGCCGCGCCCGAGCTTCCCCGCGTCCAGCACGGCGGTGTATTTCCTGATGTACCCCCGCGCCTCAAGCCTCTTCAGGCGCTCGAACACGGGGGTCGTCGAAAGATGAACGCGCGCGCCTATCTCCTTTATCGTCTGGCGGGCGTTGTCCTGCAAGGCGCGCAGGATCTGCAAGTCGGTGCTGTCCAAGCCTTCCATAAGAAAAAACGTCAGCGCGCGAGGCCGGAGCCCGCGCAAGTCATATCACATTTTCTTCATTCCCATGCAAACATAGGCATTTTTCCCTTATTTCGCAAGTTTCCTGTCTGATTATTCCAGAAAACGTAACTTTGCCGGGAACAAACAACTGACAACACAAAACAAAAACGACATGGACAGGAAAAAACTACGCTTCGAGACCCTCCAGCTTCACGCAGGGCAGGAACAGCCAGACCCCGCCACCGGCGCGCGCGCCGTGCCCATCTACCAGACAGCCTCTTACGTCTTCCGCAACGCGGCGCACGCAGCCGCGCGCTTCGGGCTTCAGGATCCCGGCAACATCTACGGCCGCCTGACCAACAACACGCAGGGCGTGCTCGAAGAGCGCGTGGCCGCGCTCGAAGGGGGAGCGGCGGGGCTGGCGACCGCCTCCGGCGCCGCCGCCGTAACCTACGCGGTGGAGAACATCACGAGGGCGGGCGACCACGTCGTCGCCGCCAAGACCATCTACGGCGGGACTTACAACCTCCTCGCGCACACCCTGCCCGCCTACGGCGTGACCACGACGTTCGTCAGCCCCGAAAGCCTCGGCAACTTCGAGAACGCCATCCGCGAGAACACGAAAGCCGTGCTCATCGAAACGCTCGGGAACCCGAACAGCAACATCATAGACATCGGCGCACTGGCGGACATAGCACACAGGCACGGCATCCCGCTCATCGTGGACAACACTTTCGGCACCCCCTACCTCATCCGCCCCATCGAGCACGGCGCGGACATAGTGGTACACTCGGCGACGAAGTTCATCGGCGGGCACGGCTCCTCGCTGGGCGGCGTGATCGTAGACTCCGGCAACTTCGACTGGAACGCATCCGGGAAATTCCCGCAGCTCACCCGCCCCGACGACAGCTACCACGGCATCTGCTTCACCGAAGCGGCGGGCAGGGCGGCCTACGCGACCCGCATACGCGCCACGCTGCTGCGCGACACGGGAGCGACCATAAGCCCGTTCAACGCCTTCATACTGCTGCAAGGGCTGGAAACCCTCTCGCTGCGCGTAGAGCGCCACGTGGAGAACACGCTGAAAATCGTCAGCTTCCTCGCCTCGCACCCGAAAGTGGCGAAAGTCAACCACCCCGCGCTGCCGGAGCATCCGGACCACGAGCTTTACGGAAGATACTTCCCGAAAGGCGCAGGCTCGATATTCACCTTCGAAATCAAGGGAGGGCGCGAAGAGGCGTTCCGCTTCATCGACAGCCTGGAGCTGTTCTCCCTTCTCGCTAACGTGGCCGACGTGAAATCGCTGGTGATACACCCCGCAAGCACCACACATTCGCAGCTCAACAGCGCGGAACTGGCGGAGCAGGACATCACGCAGTCTACGGTGCGGCTCTCCGTCGGCACGGAGCACGCGGACGACCTTATCGAAGACCTTGCGCAGGCTCTCGCAAAAGTCTGACCACGCTAATCTCTCCGGCAAACAGGAACAAGCGTAAGACATGGAAAAGATATGCCGTTCGCTCGCCGAACTCATAGGGCGCACGCCCTTGTTGGAAATCTGCCGCATTGAAAAGGAAGAGCGGCTGAAGGCCAGGGTGCTCGCCAAGTTGGAAAGCTTCAACCCCGGCGGAAGCGTGAAAGACCGCGCCGCGTTATGGATGATACAGGCCGCGGAAAGAGAAGGGCTGCTCCGGCCCGGCAGCCTTATCATCGAGCCCACCAGCGGCAATACGGGCATCGGGCTCGCATGGATCGCCGCCGCGAAAGGCTACCGCCTCATGCTCGCCATGCCCGACACCATGAGCGTGGAGCGCCGCAAGCTCCTGAAAGCGTTAGGGGCAGGACTGGCGCTCACGCCCGGCAGAGAAGGCATGAAAGGCGCAGTCCGCAAGGCTGAAGAGCTGAAAGCGGCCAACCCCGGCTCTTTCATGCCGGGACAGTTCGAGAACCCCGCCAACCCGGAGGCGCACTTTCAGACCACAGCAGAGGAGATATGGAACGACACGGACGGGAGCGTCGACTTCTTCGTAGCCGGAGTCGGGACGGGAGGCACCGTCAGCGGAACGGCAAAGGGGCTGAAAAAGCGCAAGCCCTCAGTCCGCGCCGTCGCGGTGGAGCCAGACGCGTCGCCAGTCCTCTCCGGCGGAAGGCCCGGCTCGCACAGAATACAAGGGATAGGCGCGGGCTTCGTGCCGAAGAACTTCGACCGGCGGCAGACGGACGAAATCATCCGCGTGTCAGACGAAGACGCCATCCGCGCCTCGCGCCTGCTGGCAAGCCGCGAAGGGCTGCTTGCGGGCGTCTCGTCAGGCGCCGCCCTGCACGCCGCCTTGCAAATAGCGCGCCGCCCTGAGAACGAGGGCAAGACGATTGTCGTGCTGCTGCCCGACACGGGCGAACGCTACCTGTCCGCCGCGCTGTACGCCCCGGAAGACAGCGGGGAAAACGTCTGACATATCCCGTTCCGGCGCAAGCCGCATGACAGAAGCCGCCGCCACACCGGCGTAAACCTCCGGATGCGGCTCGCCGGGCGGGACACGTCAAAGTCCTTTGAGAATGTTCGCGGGACGGCGCGTTGCCGCCCCGCGAACATCATTATATTGTCATATACAGCCTCAAATCAGTGAG
>CAZLLM010000013.1:6998-9666 GCA_964560405.1 uncultured Prevotella sp. | reverse complement strand
GCTCCGAGAAAAAAGGCGCGGACGCTCGCCCGCGGGGCGGCCTTTTGCTATATTTGCAGTCCGTAAGCGGCACAAGCGGCATACATCTCCAAATGGCAGACAACGACATGACTTTCCGGATGCCGGCGGGCCTCTCCGAAACGGAAGCGGCCGAATCGCGCAGCGCGCACGGGCGCAACGTGCTCACCCCGCCCCGCCGCCCCTCGGCGCTCAGGCTCTACCTCGGCAAGTTCCGAGACCCGCTCATACGCATACTCCTCCTCGCCGCCTGCCTGTCGCTCGCCATATCCGTCACGCAGGGCGAATACGCCGAGACGGTGGGCATCTTCTGCGCGGTGTTCCTCGCTACGGGCATATCCTTCTACTTCGAGAACGACGCGGCGCGGCGCTTCGAGGAGCTGAACGCCATAGGAAGCGAAACGCCGGTCAAGGTGGCGCGCGCGGGCGGCGTTACCGAAATACCCCGGAGCGATGTCGTCGTGGGCGACATCGTGATACTCGGGCAGGGCGACGAAGTCCCCGCCGACGGCGAGCTGCTCGAGGCCGTCTCGCTGCAGATAGACGAATCGAGCCTTACGGGGGAGCCGCCCGTGTCGAAGTCGGCCAGCCCCGACGGGAAGGCGCGCGCCTACGCCGCCAACGCGGCCCTGCGCTCCACGATGGTGGTGGAAGGGCGCGGCGTGATGAGGGTCACCGCCGTGGGCGACGCTACCGAAATAGGCAAGGTGCAGAGGCAGGCGGCGGCGTTCGTACCCGAAGACACGCCCCTCAGCCGACAGCTCCGGCGCCTGTCGCGCCTCATCAGCCGCGTCGCGTTCGGCGTGGCGGTGCTGGCGTTCTTCGTGCTTACGGTGCACGAGCTTATGGGGCTGAATTACGGGGGCGAAATCGACTGGCTCGAAGTGTTCCGCCTGCTCACCGCGAATTTCATGACGGCCGTGACGCTCATCGTGATGGCCGTGCCCGAAGGCCTGCCCATGGCCGTGTCGCTGAGCCTCGCGCTCAACATGCGCCGGATGCTCCGCACAAACAACCTCGTGCGCAAAATGCACGCCGGCGAGACAATGGGGGCTGTCACCGTAATCTGCACCGACAAGACGGGCACGCTTACGCAGAACAGGATGCAGGTGGCCGACCTCGTCTGCCGCTGCGACAAGAGCCTGCTTTGCGAAGCGATAGCCGTGAATTCCACAGCCTGCCTCGAACGGCGGGACGGGCTGCGGGGCGTGGGGAACCCCACAGAGTGCGCCCTGCTTCTGTGGATGCACAAGGAAGGCGAGGACTACGCCGCGCTGCGCGCCGGAGCGCGGACGGTAAGCCAGCTCACGTTCTCTACAGAGCGGAAATACATGGCCACGCTCGCCGACAGCAGGACGCTCGGCCGACGGACGCTCTTCGTGAAAGGCGCGCCGGAGATAGTCGCGGGGATGTGCAGCATGGACGGCGCGCAGGCCGCGGAGCTCGCCGCGCTTCTCAGGAAGTACCAGGCGCAGGCCATGCGCACCCTGGCTTTCGCCTGCAAGGCGGCGGACGGCGGAAGCCGCGATGCCGAGGCGCTCGCCCGCGAAGGCGGCCTCGCTTTCATGGGCGTCGCCGCCATCAGCGACCCCGTGCGCGACGAAGTGCCCGCCGCCGTTGAAAGCTGCCGCCGCGCCGGGATACAGGTGAAGATAGTGACGGGCGACACCGCGGGGACGGCGATTGAAATAGCGCGGCGCATAGGCCTCTGGACGGCGGACGACACGGACGGCAGCGCGATAAGCGGCGCGGAGTTCGCCGCCCTTTCCGACGAGGAGGCCTCGCTCCGCGCGCGGAGCCTGAAAGTGATGAGCCGGGCGCGGCCGCTCGACAAGCAGCGCCTGGTGCAGCTGCTCCAGAAACAGGGGGAGGTGGTGGCGGTTACGGGCGACGGCACAAACGACGCGCCCGCCCTGAATTTCGCGGATGTCGGGCTGGCGATGGGGTCGGGCACTTCGGTGGCGAAAGAGGCGGGCGACATAACGCTCCTTGACGACTCTTTCGCCAGCATTGAGACCGCCGTGATGTGGGGGCGTTCGCTTTACAAGAACATACAGAAATTCGTGATGTTCCAGCTTACCGTCAATTTCGTGGCTCTTGCCGTAGTGCTCGTCGGGGCGGTGATCGGCACGGAGCTGCCGCTTACCGTTACGCAAATGCTATGGGTGAACCTGATAATGGACACTTTCGCGGCTATGGCCCTCGCCTCGCTGCCGCCGTCGCGCAGGGTGATGGGCGAAAATCCAAGGAAGACCTCCGACTTCATCATAACGCCGCGCATGACGAAAGCCTTGACGTTCACAAGTGCCGCGTTCACCGCCATACTGCTCGCGATGCTGGCCGTGACAGACACCGGAGGCGAAGTGTCGGTGGAGAACCTCACGATATTCTTCACTACATTCGTGATGCTGCAGTTCTGGAACCTTTTGAACGTGAAAGCCTTCGGCAGCGGCAACTCCGCGTTCCACAAGCTGCTGCAATGCCGCGGCCTGCTCGCTGTGCTGGGCGTGATTTCCGCCGGGCAGGTGGCGATAGTGGAAATCGGCGGCGCGGTGTTCCGCACGTGCCACCTGAATTTCAGCGTCTGGATGGAGATGTTCCTTGCCACTTCGCTGGTGTTCTTCCTGCCCGAAACGGCGAAAGCCGTCTC